>JASFFF010000010.1:0-21481 GCA_050124445.1 Desulfosarcina sp. | reverse complement strand
ATGCCCCGTGTGCGATGGCCGGGCCTGTGCCGGCGAAGTACCGGGGATGGGCGGTTTGGGCACGGGCAGCGCATTTTCAGCCAATTTGCAATCGTTGGCCGCGGTGCGGTTTAACATGCGGTTGATTCATGATGTATCGGAGCCCAATACCCATTGCGAACTACTGGGGCAGAAGCTGGCACTGCCCTTGCTGGCAGCACCGATCGGTGGTGTCTCATTTAACATGGGGGGCAAGATTTCGGAAGAGGCTTACATTTCCGCTGTGTTGGGAGGTTGTGCCGATGCCGGTATCTTGGGCTGCGTTGGAGACGGCGTGCCGGACTTCATTCATCAGGCGGGTTACGACGCCATCCAATCACACGACGGAAAAGGCATCCCTTTCATCAAACCGTGGGAAGAGGCGGCCTTTTACGAAAAACTGCAAAAAGCGCTTGATGCCGGCGCATCCATTGTCGGTATGGACCTCGATGCCGCCGGGCTCATTACCCTCAAACAGATGGGACGTCCAGTCTCTCCCAAGTCCCCGGCCAAGCTGGCGAAAATCATCGATCAGGTCGGTGTGCCCTTCATCCTCAAGGGGGTGATGACCGCGACGGATGCCCGAAAAGCCATAGATGCGGGGGCCCAGGCAATTGTGGTCTCCAATCACGGTGGGCGCGTGCTGGACCATGCGCCCGGTGCCGCCGAAGTGCTCCCAGAAATCGCCAATGCCGTGAAAGGGCAGATTGCCATTTTGGCTGACGGGGGTGTGCGCACCGGTGGCGATGTGCTCAAAATGCTGGGTCTCGGCGCCGATGCGGTCATGATCGGGCGCCCCTTTTCAGTGGCTGCCATGGGCGGACTCAAGGATGGTGTATCCCAGTACATCGCGCAGATTTCGGGGCAACTGAAAGCCGCCATGGTGCTCACCGGTACATCCGGTGTCAACAGCGTTCGACGCAGCATCTTGAGAATTTGAGCCAAATATGGTTTACTGCCATTGAACGCTGGACACAGACTGTAATTTGTCGATATGGCTGACCCTTTAACAAGGAGAACATGAAATGCGTGGCAAACAACTGGTCATTATTTTTACGGGGCTGTTGATCGTTGGCAATGTCGTGTTCGCTGGGTCTAAGCTTAACATCGAGGAGGGAACATGGGAGATAACGTCAACAACTAAAATGCAGGGAATGACAATGCCGTCAATGACTTTTTCCCAATGCATCACCGAGCAAAACGCTGTTCCGCAAAACAATTCTCAAGGGCAGGATAAATGCAAGGTGACTGATATGCAGACAGTTGGCAATACGGTAAGCTGGACAGTGTTTTGCCAAGACCCGTCCGGCGATATGAAAGGCAAAGGCAAGATCACCTACCATGGCGACCGCTTCGATGGTGAAGTCAATATGCAGATGGCCGGAATGGCCATGGTTACCCACATGCGAGGCAAGCGCATCGGTCCCTGCCAGTAAACATCGGCAGCCAGCACTTCGCGTATTGCATTAGATAAAGCCAGCGTGCCCTAAGCAGACGGAGGGTGACGCGGGTTGCAAAAAATGATGCCAGCGTTATTTTAAAAAACGAACCGGTCCCAACAAGGGAGAGAATCAATGAAAGATCAGTGGAAACATGAACTGTCTTGTGCGGTTGCCTGCTTGCGGTGTGACACCAAACTGGCATCGACGGACAAGCGAATCCTGTCCGTTTTTGATCACCAGCCTATTTGCCTGGCATGTAAGCAGAATGAGGAGAAACGGCCGGATTATGCCCAGGTGTCCCAACAAATGATCGAGACCTGCATGATGGAAACCGAGGTCATGTGGGGAGACCCCGGAGGATATTGCTATTTCCATTTCTATCCTTTTACTTGTAAAGTGTAAAAAGGCGAACGATTCCCATGGATTACTTTCTGGATAAATTCCCGCCCACCGTTGAAAAAGCCGTGGACAAACTGGTTGTTGATATGAGCTTTGCAGATAAAACCCGTCTGGCGAACATGGACGAGGCTGCCCTGGTCCGGTTTCACCATTCATATGGCCTTTTCGTGAGGACAGAATTTCGCCTGCCGGGCAATGATCCGCTGATGCAGTCATGCAAGTCTACCGCCTATCTAACCTCCATTACGCCCGAACAGGCTTCATTCGTCATTTTAAAAGCACTTCAACAGCGATTGGCGTCGGAAAACACGCTCAAAGTTGTTAAATAGTGTCTGCCTCATAAACAACGCCGCCCGCGCAGCGGCACAAGCCTGGTTGAAACCCCATCGATGCCCATACAAAATTAGCTAGGCCGGTGATTGCAGGGCGTATTTGACAAAAGGCAGCGTTCCTTATAGGCTTAAGGGCGAATTCGTCTTGTTCAACCAAATCCGGCCCTGCCCATCGGTTGTGACACACGCCCTCCCGCGAGCCAGGGTGGCATCTTCCAGGACGCCACGATTGCACGGACAATTCACTTGGCATAGGATTGCTGAAAGGACCGGCAATTGTGACCGGTTTATGAATATAATGGAGAACAACAATGAGACAGAAATACCGCATTTGCCAGTCCCCAAAGAAAAAGACACTCAATATCAAAGAGTTCGCCGTGGTCGAGAAAGATACCAAAAATGTCGATTCGTCCATGCTGCGTGATGACCATTTCGATTTGGTGTGTGAGCAGACCTACGACGGGAAAGCCATCGCCCGATCTGCAGCGGCGGGATATGACGAACTGGTGGAAGCCTTGAGAACCCCCAACCTTTACCCCATCGCTCCCTATGCCGCCAAAATTGCCGAATCGGTAATCGATCTCATCGAGGAAGATAGCGATCGCTGCGTCGAGTTGTTTTTCGATGACAACGAGCTGTTTGTCGCCGATGTGCCCGTGCCCGGCTAAGCTGAGGAATGGATCGGCTCTACTAGCTGTGTTTTTTAAAATCGGGTGCACGGCACCCGGTAGCAACCGCAGCCATTAACGCACCGGCGTGCTTTTGCCTTTTCGGCATTTGGCCGGATATTGAAGCCACCCGCCGTGTGGGTGGTTGTTGACTCTGGAATTTCACCACAAGGAGAACCACAGGATGGACGAGATTCAATTTGAAGTCGGTGGAAAATACGAAAACATGAAAGGGGTCTTTGAAGTGATTGCCATACGCAGAGACTCCATGGATATACGTTGGGAGAATGGTGAGGAGATATCGACCCCCATCGACTTGCAACAGCGCATTATCGAACGAATGCAGCACGAGAAGGAGATGGAGGAGGCCAAGGCGCTACAGAAGGCGAAAAAAGCAAAGGCCGCATCCTCCAAAGCAGGCAAGCAGTTTACCGGCCTGGAGGCAAGTGATTTCAGCAATACCGTTTCCAAAACCTCCTGGCGTGGTCGGGGCCAATTGGGAGGTGCCGTTGCACAGCGGTTTAAAACCAAACAATTCAAGTTCAATTCATGGGCCGTGCTGCGCAAGGCAGAAGTCACCTGGCTGGATGTCAAGCGTCAAAAACAATCGAATTTGCCGTTGCAGCTGAAGTTTTTTGCCAGGGTTGAAGAAGACCGTCTTTGTTTTGGGCTTTCCATCCCAACACCTGATCGCTCAGATTCTGATAGCAGCGACTGGCAAACTTTTTTGGCATGGCTGGATAGACCGGAAAACGATTCATGGCTCAAGAAGCAATGCAACTCACACGATCTATATCTTTGTGATCTGGGCAAACAAGGTTTCGGCGG
The DNA here is from genome assembly GCA_050124445.1 of Desulfosarcina sp. Lineage (GTDB taxonomy): Bacteria > Desulfobacterota > Desulfobacteria > Desulfobacterales > Desulfosarcinaceae > Desulfosarcina. Next base: position 17,794 of record JASFFF010000010.1, on the reverse strand, counting down.
TAGGTTGGAAGTAAAAAAAGACCAATGGATTCACGTGTCGTCGGATAAGAAGGAGGCGGCCGTTGACTCGGTGAATGCTTTTTTATCGACAGCCGGTAAATCCGGTGCCTTGGATCTGCGAATTGAAAGGCAGATTGACAAAACGGCTGCGATTCAACAGAAGCAGACCATCGCCAGCGACATGGCGGCCCTTTTTGAGACCCTGATGCCCTTGTATGCGGCGGTGGCTTCAGCCAACCATTGACGGATTCGTAAACAATCCGAAACCATTGATGGCGGCAGAAGTGCCATAGTGGCGCCCATTGCCACCACCATCCTGTTGAACGGATAGTGCATGGCTGGGTTGCGGCCAACTACCTTGCGCACCGACCCTTTCACATCAAGTCAATAGCCAACGACCACGCCCACAGAGCCCCCGGATTACCGTATGAACCCGTCAGCGAAGCAGACACCCTATTCGATCAGCTTCGATCGATACATCCGCAGAAGAAAACAGCTCAAGGAGGACATTGGTTCCGGTCTGATTTTGTTTTTAGGCAACCAGGAAAGTCCCATTAACTTTGCGGATAATTGTTATTTTTTCCGTCAAGACAGCTCGTTTCTCTATTTTTGGGGACTGGATCTTCCCAATCTGGCTGCCGTCATCGATGTGGATGCGGGAACGGAAACCGTATTCGGCAATGACGCCTCCCTGGATAAAGTGATCTGGACCGGGGCGCAAACACCCTTGTCGCAGAAATGCAGGACTATCGGCGTCGACCACTGTGCTCCTTTCGAGAGACTTTCCGCTACCATCGAGGCAGCCATTCAGAAACAACGATTGATTCACTTTCTTCCGCCGTATCGCAATGCTCAGATCATGCAGTTGGCGAGGCTCTGCGGTTTGCCATGGGATGCCGTTTCCGGCCAAGCATCCAAAAAGCTGATCCGGTCCGTTATCGGTCTGAGATCGGTCAAAAGCAAATCGGAAGTGGCACAGATCGAAGCGGCGTTGGCTATCAATCACGCCATGCAGACCACCGCCATGCGCATGACCGCTCCGGGGAAGATCGAGCGCGAAGTGGTGGGAGCAATAGAGGGCGTGGCCTATGGGCAATCCGGTAGAAAGCCGCCCTTTACCACCATATTTACCGTACACGGCCAAACGCTGCACAACCATGGGCACCATAATCAAATGCAGTCCGGCCAAATGGTAATTTGTGACTGCGGTTCAGAGTCACCAATGGGCTATGCCAGCGACACCACGCGCACCATTCCGGTAAGCGGTCAATTCACCAGTCGGCAAAGGGAGATCTATGAGATTGTGCTGGGCATGCAAACAGAGGCTCTGAATGCCATGCGGCCCGGTGTTGCCTTCAAGGATGTTCACCTTGTCGCTGCCCGCCGGCTTGCATCGGACTTAATCAGTCTTAAGCTGATGCGCGGAGATTTGGACCGAGCAGTCGAAACAGGTGCCTTTGCCCTTTTTTTCCCCCATGGATTGGGGCATATGCTGGGGTTGGATGTGCACGATATGGAATGCTTGGGTGAAGACGACGTCGGCTACACGGAAACGATTCGACGGGACCACCGGTTTGGCATTAACCGACTCCGATTGGGTCGGCGCCTGGATCAAGGATTCGTGGTCACCGTGGAGCCGGGCATCTATTTCATTCCCCAGCTGATCCACCAATGGCGGTCGGAAAATCGGTTTGTCGAACTGATCGATTACCACAAACTGGAAGCGTACCTGAATTTCGGGGGTGTGCGTATCGAGGATGACGTGCTGATTACCGCCACCGGCGCCTCGGTTTTAGGCCCCCCCATCCCCAAGTCCGTGGCGGCGGTTGAAGCGTGTTGCCAGTCCTGAGTCGGCTGTCAATCGTCTCTTAACAAAAACTATTCCTGAGAGATTGGATTATGAAAAAGATCGTTGAATGCGTGCCCAATTTTTCCGAAGGCAGCAATCGTGAGACCATCGACGCCATTGCTGAGGCTATCCAAGATACCCCGGGATGTATCCTGTTGGATGTGGATCCGGGAAAATCGACCAATCGAACGGTCTACACCTTTGTGGGTGATCCGGATGCGGTGGTTCAGGGGGCGCTGAACAGTGCCAGGGTTGCCAAAGAAAGAATCGACATGCGTACCCACAAGGGTGAACATCCCCGCATGGGCGCCATGGATGTATGCCCGTTTATACCTGTGGCCAACGTCAGTATGGACGAATGTGTGGAAATTGCAAAGACCTTTGGACGGCTGGCAGCCGAAGAACTGGGTGTGCCCATTTTCCTTTATGAAGCGGCTGCCGATCATGACTACCGTCGCAAGCTGCCCCACGTACGCCAGGGAGAATATGAAGGATTGGCTGCCCGGCTCATCGACAAGCGCTGGAAACCCGATTTTGGCCCGGCGACATTCGTTCCCCGATGGGGCGCCACCGCGACCGGGGCCCGGTCCTTTCTTATCGCTTACAATGTCAACATCCTGGGGACCAGCAACCAGGCCCACCGCATCGCACTGAACTTGCGGGAGGCTGGCCGAGGGCCGGATAAACCGGGCCGCTTGAAAGCCGTCAAGGGCATGGGCTGGTTCGTCGACGAATATAATTTGGCCCAGGTGACGGCCAACCTGAACGATTATCAGGTGACACCCATACATACGCTTTTTGAGGCGGTCAAAAATGAGGCCGCCGCCTTGAATGTCGGTGTGGCCGGGTCAGAGGTGGTTGGCTTGGTTCCCCTGGCCTCGATTCTCATGGCCGCCGATTACTACATCGAGAAAGAGGGCTTGTTCATCCTCGACGAAGATCAGAAGATTCGCCTGGCCATCGAGCGGCTGGGACTCAACAGTGTGGCGCCATTCGATCCCAAAGAGAAGATCATTGAGTATCGCGTGGCCGACAAACCCGACGAACCACTTGCCGGTTTGAGCCTGAGGGCATTCATCGGTGAGGTGGCCGCGCGATCCTCAGCGCCGGGTGGCGGATCGGTATCGGCTGCCCTGGCTGCCATGGGAGCCGGATTGGGGGCCATGGTGGCCAAACTTACCTACGGCGTTCGTAAGTTCGAGTCTGTTGAGGCCCAAATGAGGCAAAGCATTGTGCCACTGCACGATGCGGTTACCCAGCTGATCCCCATGATCGATGCCGATACCACAGCGTTCAACGATTTTATGGATGCCCTGCGCCTGCCTAAAGGCAACCCTGCCGAACGGGCAGAAAGGAGCAAGCGCATGCAGGCCGGCTTGAAAAAGGCCGCTGACATCCCGCTGTCGACCATGAAAATCGGCGATGGTGCGTGGGACGCCCTGTGTGTGGTGGCCCGCTTCGGCAATCCGGCATCGCGTTCGGATGTGGAAGTGGGTGCCAAAGCGCTGGAGGCCGGTATATGGGGGGCATATAAAAACGTGATGATCAATGTGGCCGATGTCACGGATGAGGATTTCAAAAGCCGTGTCACCAGGGAAGCCGACGCCATCGTCAACCGCGCCGCCAGAAAAATGAATCAAGTGCTGGCCATTCTGGAAACGGGATAGGTTCACGTCAACTGTTTGATTGGTTGTCTTCAAACCGGGTGTTGCGCACCCGGTCAGAACCGCGACCATTGAAGCACTGAGGTGCTTATGCCTTTCCCGCCGTTGGCTGGAAAGGCAAGCCAACCGCTACGCGGGTCGTTGACTTCCTTTTGGCTCAAACGAAGCGGGGTATATGACCCTCCGAGCATGAAGATAACCGGGGGTGACCCATGGCAGATACACGTTGAATTCAATCGTTGCCACAAGGCCGTTTGAAGCGCATCAGTTCAGTCGAGCCTAACTGCAGCACCTCTTTTCTTTTTTGGGTGGATGGCTTAGTATGGAGACCATGCTACACGGCGATGATTGACGGTCCTGGCTGATGCTACGATGAAAGCGGTTAAAGGCGTCCTCATACAGGAGAAATGCATGGCACCGACCAAACTGATTATTGGCGCAGAAGACGGTATCTTGGTGGCTCAATCCGGACACATGTGCAACCGGCATGGACTCGTGGCCGGGGCCACGGGAACCGGCAAGACCGTCACCCTGCAGACCCTTGCCGAGGGTTTCTCGCGCATGGGCACCCCCGTATTTGCCGTGGACGTTAAAGGAGATTTGTCCGGTATCGCTGTTGCGGGAAAACCACATCCTAAAATCGAGCAGCGGCTGTCGGCAATCCCGCTGCCCGATTATCGCCAGCAGCCATGCCCCACATTGCTCTGGCAAATGGAGGGTGTGGTGGGGCATCCGGTGCGGACCACCATCTCGGAGATGGGGCCCTTGCTGCTGAGCAACCTACTGGAATTAAATGACACCCAGACCGGCGTGCTTTACGCTGGGTTCGACTTGGCCGATGACCAGGGGCTGCTGCTGCTGGATCTCAAGGACCTGCGGTCGTTGCTCGCCTGGATGGGGGAGCACGCCAAAACGCTCCGATCGGAATATGGAACGATCAGTACCGCCAGCCTGGGCGCCATTCAGCGACGCCTGCTGGTTTTAGAAGAGCAGGGTGCTGATCGCTTTTTTGGTGAACCGGCCCTTCAGCTGACCGATTTGATGCTCAGCGATTTTTCGGGCCGAGGTGTGGTTAGCCTCTTTGATGCCAGTCAGCTGATCCATCAGGCCCCACGGCTCTACGCCGCTTTTCTATTATGGCTGCTGGCCGATCTTTTTGAACAGTTGCCTGAAGCAGGCGATCCACCTGTACCTAAATTGGTGCTCTTTTTTGACGAGGCGCATCTACTGTTTTCACGCGCCCCGAAGTCGCTCTTGGACAAAATCGAACAAGTGGTTCGTTTGATTCGGTCCAAGGGTGTCGGTGTCTATTTCGTCACCCAGAATCCGATGGATCTTCCCCAGAATGTCCTGGGACAATTGGGCCTGAAAGTCCAGCACGCCCTGAGGGCGTTCACACCTAAAGATCAAAAAACCATTCGCGCCGTCGCCGATTCTTTCGTAACCAACGTCGCCTTTGACACCGCTGATGTGGTAACCGCTCTTGCCATTGGAGAGGCGCTGGTTTCGGTAATGGGTGACGATGGGCAACCCCAGCCGGTGAGAAAAACCTTGATTGCGCCACCGGAAGGGCGTATCGGCCCCCTGTCGCCAAATGAGCGAGCAGCGGTTTTGGACCGGTCTCCCCTTCGTGGGCGCTATGACGCTTCGGTCGACCGGCAATCGGCCTATGAAATACTCAAACAGCGCGCCGAGACCCAACGAAATGCCGAAACCCAACGATTGAAACAGATTGAACAGGAAAAACACCAGCGACAAGCGGCCCGCAGGCCGCCCGTCGGCCGACGGCGACGGCAAAGCGTCTCCGAGGCAATGATTAAGAGCGCTGCCCGTTCCATCGGCAGCAGTATCGGACGCCAGATTATTCGGGGTGTCTTGGGCTCTTTGTTCGGAAGTCGCTGATGCAAGTGCTGTGATTGATTATCGACGGTTGCCGCAGCTTTATCCATTGGTTTGAGCTGACAGGAGCGGCAATCCTTTCTAACCATGACAAAGGAGACCATGCTCTTGAACGACAATGGTGACGAACTGGAGGGCGGCGACCAGCAGGAGGAAAATCTGGAAACCGAACCAGATGAGGCGGATGACGATGAGATCTTGCGTGATCGAGACGCGGCTTCCAAACCCCGTGACAACATTTGATTGGTTGTTTCCAATCGGATGCTTTGCACCCGGTAGCAACCGCAAGCGTTCACGCACTGATGGGCTAACGCCTTTCCGGCCCTTGGCCGGACATTCAAGCCACCTGCGCTGCGGGTGGTCCTTGGCTTCCTTCGGGTGGTGGACTAGAGGTGCATCGGCGCGGGCGGGGTGCAACCGGCGTGGAGAGGTGGTCATGTCGGATTTTTTTGTAAAATCATTCAACAGGTTGGAGATATGATTTGATCAGCCCTTTTTCGATTCTGTTTCGACACCTGTTCACGGAGATGATGCCGCCGTTCTTCATTAACATGGCCTTTTTCTCCTTCATCTTTTTAATGAAACAGATTCTCGATATCACAGACATGATTGTCAATCATAAGGTTGGTGTCGGGCCGGTAGGCCTCATGTTGGTATATACCATGCCATATTTCCTTCAGTACATCATTCCCATGTCCGTCATGATGGCGGTTCTGATGGCCTTTCTGAGAATGTCCAGCGATAATGAGATCATGGCGCTTAAGGCTGGTGGGGTCAGCCTATACCGCCTGCTGACGCCGGTGCTGACCTTCAGCCTCCTGGGCACCCTGATTGCCGGCTACATGACCCTAATCGGCGTACCATCGGGTGCCGAGCGTTTTAAGTCCCTGCTCATAAAGGTGGCCACGAGCAACTTAAACGTCAGTCTCAAGGAACGCACATTCAACGACAGCTTTAAAAATATCATGCTGTATGTCAATCGGATTGACCCCCGCAGCGGGCAGCTGCACAATGTGTTGATTGAAGACAGTCGCACCAAAGGCGTAAACAATACGGTGGTTGCCCGTAGTGGCACGCTTTTCGGGGAGCCGGAAAAAATGATCTATCATCTGCGTCTATTCGATGGAACGATCAACCAGATGGACATGCAGAACCGATCGTCGAATACCGTTAAATTTGACACTTACGACATCCGGCTGAACCTGAAAGATATTCTGGCAACCCGTACACCGATGAGCAAACGCCCGGATGAAATGACCCTGACCGATCTTCGATCTTACTTGCAAAAGATCAAGGGCAAGGATGCCGAATACTACAGTGCCCTATTGAAATACTATAAAAAATTCTCCATACCGGTTGCCTGTCTGGCCATGGGCCTATTGGCCATGCCGCTGGGCATTCAAAACCGCCGTTCGAAAAAGGCCTTTGGTATCGGGCTTGGTCTGGTCTTTTTTCTGCTGTACTACATGCTATTGTCTTTAGGTACGGCCTTTGGAGAAAATGGCAGTTATCCACCGGTTATCGGGATGTGGATGCCGAACCTGATTCTAGGCGGTTTTGGTATCTTTTTGCTTGTCCAGTCGGCCAGGGAACGTCAGATCAGCATCAATTGGCTGGAACCGGTGTTGCAAAGAGTCACAAAGTTGATCGTTAAAAGATGACCCTTCTTTACCGCTACGTTACCCGGGAGATACTGATACACTTCTCCATCGTTATGGTGGCTGTCCTAAGCATCTACGTAGCCGTTGATTTCATTGAAAAAATTGATAATTTCATTGAAGCCGGTGTGCCTGCGAGTCGTTGCTTGACCTTTCTGCTTTACAAACTTCCCTTCATCATTGTCCAAATCGCGCCGGTCGGCTTTTTATTGTCCATCTTGGTTGCTCTGGGGTTGATGAGCAAGAATCATGAAGTGATCGCACTGAAAAGCTGTGGTATCGGTAAAGCACGCTTGCTCAAGCCCACCATGGTGTTGGGCGTGGTTTTTTGCGTCGGGATGTTTGTGATTGCCGAAATGTTGGTGCCGATATTCATGGCCAGCGCCAATCAAATCTGGCTGCAGGAGGTCCGGAAACAAAATATCTTTGCATCCCGGACCAATGATGTCTGGATGCGCGCCGCCCGGCAGATCATCCACATCAAACAATATGTTCCCGAAGAAAAACGGGTTTCAGGCATCACCGTTCATACCTTCAGCGATGATTTCCAACTGATCCAACGGGTGGATGCCCAATCCGGAATTTTTGAAAACGGTCGCTGGCAACTCAAGGATGCCATCCAGCAGGTATTTGGCACCGGGAACGATGACCATCGGCTCAGGCTTCATGAAACCCTGCCTGCCGATATCGAACTGAACCCGGATGACCTGGCCCGGGCAGCCAGACGCTCCGACGAGATGGGCTTGGCCGAGTTGGGCCGCTATATTCAAAAGGTCGAGCGTGAAGGCTATGGTGCCACGCGTTACCGTGTGGACTATCACAGCAAGATTGCTGCACCATTCGTGTACATCTTCCTCAGCGTGCTGGGTGCCGGAATCGCCTTGCGGGGCAAGCTGCGTGAAGGCATGCCGGTGAGCATCACCTATGGTCTGGGCGCCGCTTTTTTTTATTGGATTTTCAATAGCTTTTGCCTTTCTTTGGGATATGCTGAAATGCTGCCGCCAGCAGTGGCCGCCTGGGTGGCCAATCTGGTTTTTTCATGTGCTTCGGGCTTCTTGCTGCTGAACACCAACTGATCCATCTCCGTGACCGCAAAAAGAGCCTCATGATAATGACCGCGCTTATCGTCATCTATAACGTCCTTATGCTGGTGGGGCTATGTCTGCTGTGCCCTGTCTGGCCGGTGCTCCTGGTGCATCGCGAAAAGCACCGCCGGCTATTTTTCAACCGGCTCTTTATGCACTCGATCGATGTGGCGGCGATTGCCGCTGAACCGGATGACCGCTCCGAGCGGATCTGGGTCCATGCCCTGTCCGTCGGTGAGGTGCTGTCGGCCGAACCGCTGGTCAAGGCCTTGGCGCAACGCTATGGATCCGGCAACCTGGTATTTACGGCCTCCACCCAGACCGGGTTTACCTTGGCCAGCCGCGTGATTTCACCTTATGTATCCGCGTTGAGGCATTTCCCCTACGATACGATCCTATCGGTAAAGCGGTCAGTGGGCATTATTCGACCCCGCAAGGTGGTGATCGTGGAGACAGATATTTGGCCCAATTTTCTTTTCCACCTGCATCAACGGCGGATACCTGTCTACCTGGTCAACGCCCGGCTATCGGACCGCTCCTTTCGCGGTTACCGGCGACTTGGCTTTCTGATGATGCCGCTGCTGTCAGTTTTCGACGCCATCTGCGTGCAAAGCGAGTCAGACCGATTGCGTTTTCGTCAGCTTGGCGTTGCCGACGAAAAATTGGCCGCCGTCGGCAATATCAAGTTCGACCAGGCGCCCGTCAGTGTCGCCAGGAGCGAGCTCGATCGACTTGCCCGACGCCTTAACCTGGCTTCAGATGCACCCATATGGGTGGCCGGATCTACTCACGACGGTGAAGAGGAGATGGTATCTGCCGCTTTCCGACGACTCCAGGCATCCGGGATTGATGCGGCGATGATTGTCGCTCCGAGAGATCCAACCCGGGCCAAGGCGGTGTGTACGATCTTCAAACGATCTGGTATCGATGCCAGGACCCTGTCACAAATTCAGCGGCACCCGAAGGCGGTTCAGCAGGTGGTGGTGATCGACCGCATCGGTGTGCTTCGCCGGCTGTACGCATTGGCCGATGTAGCCTTTGTGGGTGGTAGCCTGGTGAAAGCGGGCGGTCACAACCCCCTGGAGCCTGCCGCTGTTGGAAAGCCGATTTTATTCGGCCCCCATACCGAGGATTTTCGCTGGATCTGCCAAACGCTCGAACATGCCGGCGGCGCCTTACGGGTGTCCGATTCCGATCAGCTGGCCGAGAAGGTCTGCGGGCTGCTTAAGAATCCCCACCGCAGAAACCAAATCGGTCGGCGCGCCTTCGAGGTTTTTGGCAAGCATCAAGGCGCCGTGGAACGTACCTTGACCGTTTTGCTGAATGCCGACCACAGGGTGCCATGGCCCGATTGAAAAAACTACTTGAACCCTTACGCGGGCGGATTACCACTGCGCTTGGCAACTCGGCGCCGTCAGCGCTGTTTTCCCTCGAGACGGTATTATTGCTTCTTTCCTGGGTCTACGGTGCTGTGGTACGCGTACGGACCCGCTTGTATCAGTCCGGCGTGCTGCCATCCAAAACGCTTCCCTGCCACGTGATTTCCGTGGGCAATATCGTTGCCGGGGGAACCGGCAAAACGCCCATGACCATTTTTGTGGCCCAACGCATCCGTGATCTGGGCTACCGGGTGGTGGTGATCAGCAGGGGCTACCGTGGACGCATGCAGGCTTCGGGCGGGATCGTCAGTGACGGCCGGACAATATTGAGGGGCCCTGAGGATGCAGGCGACGAGCCCTACCTGATTGCCAGAACCTTGAAAAACATTCCCGTCGTTGTGGGCCGACGCAGGTATCTCGCCGGCTTGCTGGCCGTCGATCGCTTTAAACCGGATGTAATCGTTCTGGACGACGCCTTTCAGCACATGCACCTGAAAAGGGATCTCGATCTGGTTCTGTTGGACTCCCGATCGCCATTTGGTAATGGATACCTGCTGCCAAGAGGCGTCCTAAGGGAGCCGCCCTCCGCACTGCGGCGGGCGCAGGTGCTTATTCTCACCCGCAGCAAACCGTCCAAAGCACCTCCATTTTCCCATGCGCTGCTTGAGCGGCTTCCGGTGTATCACACGCGACATCATCCGGTGATCAGAAAAATGGCGACTTCAACCGAGCGCATCCAAACGGACACAAGCGATATTGCCTTTCTGCGTGATAAAAAAGTCGTGGCTTTCTCTGGGCTGGCGGAAAATCGTCGCTTCTTCGATACCTTGCAAGGCGCCGGCTGCCGGCTCATGCGTACGGTTGCCTTTGCCGACCACCAGCGCTACACTGCGGGCGATCTGGATCGTATTGTCAGTGCGTCAAATAAGACCGGTGCCGATGTCGTGGCCACGACATTTAAAGATTATGTCAAGATCCAACACTTCAAAAACCTGCCGTCAGCTTTGGCGGTGGTTGATGTTGACATTGAGTTGATCGGTGATGAAGCGGGCTTTATAAAAACCATCTCGACAGGGCTGCCCCCTGTTGCACCCGTGCACCGATCGTACCCTGGCTGATTCAGTGATATTCATTTAAGCAACCATGATGTTCAAGGCGATGGAACGCATGTTTGATCGACCCACCCGTCAATACTATGGCGCTTGTGTGCGCAATCGTTAGCGGCTCAACTGTTGGCTTTGTGAAATCAAGCCATAAAATAATTTAATAGTTGGCTGGTATTACTCTTAAATTATTTGCAGCGCTTTTGCGCCACACAAGTAAGGCCATTTAAAACCAGGCCTCTGAATCCGGGTCGAATCACCCGGAAAAACAACGTTTTGAGCCAGATTGGCTGCTGCCGATTAACTTTGTTCAACCTGGCACACTATTTGTTAGCAACATAAGAAACGACACGTGAGGTGAAAGTCTATGCAGAACCATTTGCGAACACAAACCGATAACAATCATACGCGGTCCGGGCAACCAACCCGCCATAATACCACCCAGCGGGAAGGTTTTACGCTGATGGAATTGATGATGGTCATCGCCATCATTGGTATTTTGGCGGCCGTGGTTGTTCCCAGCGGCCTTTCCTGGCGCAGAAACGCGCAGTTCAATTCAGCCGTGCGTGAGGTCAAGGCCAACATGGAGCGCACCCGGATGTTCGCCATCAAGAGCAATGTCCCGGCGGACGTCGTATTTTTCAATGGCACCGGCAACTTCAATACCGTTCGGCGCACGCGCCAGGCCGGTGCGTTGAATGTCAACAATCAGGCGCATCAGTTGGATGCCGGCATTACCCTGAATTCCAATTTTGCTGGTGGAACGCTGTCATACAACAACCGGGGCATGGCCAATCCGGGCACGGTGACGGTCAACGGCCCCAGCGGCCTGACCAACAATGTTGTCGTTACCATTACCGGCAATTCGCAAGTTCAATAGTACCCCGACGTATGAGGAGTCGCGCCCAATGAAACATTCGGATCATCAAGGATTCACACTTATCGAGCTCATGATCGCCATGGCCATCGGATCCATTCTCATGGTAGCAGTGGTTTCTGCTTACCAGATTCAGGTCGGGAGCAAAAATACCCAGGAGGCCCTCACGGATATGAATTCATCCACACGAGCGGCCTTAGAGATCATGGTCCATGAACTGCGCACGGCCGGCTGTGATCCCGATGGTACAGCCAATGCCGGAATCGTGAATGCAGCGGCCAATACGATAAGCTTCACCATGGATATCGGCGACGCCGCCGGCACCTCGTTCGAGCCGGATGGTGCGCTCAACGGTCCCAACGAGCAGGTGCGCTACGCCATCACTGCCGCTGGGGATCTGGGGCGTGACACGGGCGGCGGGTTGCAGCCCCTGGCCCGCAACGTGGATGCCCTGGATTTCGTTTACCTGGATGAAGACGGCAACGTTACGGGAACACTGGCCAATCCCCGCAGTGTGCAGATAACTATCGTGGCGCGCGCCGGACGGGGGGGCCCAGGGTTCATGAAAACGGCGGTGGACAACACCAATTACACCAACCAGCAGGGCACGGTCGTTCTGGCGGCTCCGGGAGATCAGTTTCGCCGGGTATTGCTGACCACCACCGTGGCTTGCCGTAATCTGGGCGTTTAGCTTGAAGGGTCTGACCCAAAGGAGTTCAATCGATATGGCACGCACGCGTTTTGTTTCCAATGAGTCCGGATTCACCCTCATCGAGGTGATGATCGCCATTGCCATTTTTGCCATTGGCCTGATGGCAATGGGCGCACTTCAGAGCAGCGCCCTGATGGCCACCGGCAATGTCAGCCGAAAAGGCGAGGCGTGGGCCTTGGTGGAGGAGCAGGCAGAACTGCTCAAAGGGATGCAGTTTTACACGGATGTTCCCACCCAGACCCATCCAGCCGCGCTGAACGCCGGCGGGTTCGGCGTTCCGCGCAGTGTGGCCCGCGCCAACGGGCGCTACAACATCCAGTGGCAGGTGGTGGATGATGATCCCATCGGACAGCAAAATGAGTCGGTGCTTCCCGGCGTACCGGTGGGCTCGTACACGGTTTCCAAGCGCATTACCGTGGTGGCCATCCGGCCGGGGGGCAATCCACTAAACCCCCTGGCAGAGGTGGAATTCGTCAAGGTGTGGTGGGCCACCGGCGTACCGTAACCAGTGATTTTCGTGACTGCAGGTGATATGGATAAATGATAAAATCATGAGGTTATAAAAATGGGTGTCCAGAACAAGCATAACATATCGTCGAATCTCGACAGCAGCGCCCCGCAGCGTCACCGGCGTGGCCCCCTTGGTAACCAGGACGGCTCCGTGATGATTCTGGCCCTGTTGATTATGGCCGTGATGACGGTGCTCGTGGTCACTTCTTCCGACACCGTGGTGACGGAAAACTACATCATCCGCAATGCCGGCATGCACAAGCAGAACGTCAATCTGGTCGAAACGGCCCTCATGGTGGGCCTGCAGACCTTTATGCAGATTCCCGACAACGACCCGGACAACTTCGATCCGGATGCCTCCAATACGGACTGGATCAACCCCCGCGGCGCCGGCTGGACCAACGCCACCTGGTATAACCGCGGCAATGTGCAAACCTTGTTGAATGTCAACAATTCGATCGATGCCAATGCAGCTGGCACAATCGCCACCCTGATCGACCGGGGCGAGGCGGCCAACGATGTGCTGCGCTGTGCCGTGGTGGGCTGGGCGCCGGTCACCTACGGAACCGGCGGCAGCGAGAGCCTGGTGGTGAGCGGCAAACCGGTCTGGCATGGCGGCCGGATCCTCGGTGAATATGTTTCCGCGGATGCGGGCGGCAACGACAACGGCAACGGCTTTCTGCGCATGGAGCTGGGTGTCCGAAGACAGTGGTAGCATTTCGTTTGCCGGCAATGAAGATCCATTGAAAACACGTATGGTTGCCGGTGAACCAACTGAATATCGAAAGGCAGGTCAGATATGAAATCATCCATTAACCCACACGTTGCACGTAAGCTGAAATGGTACGTTATGGTTTTCTGTCTTTGTTTGGCGGCGCTTATGGCCGGTGACCGGGCCCAGGCGGCGCCATGCATCGATCTGTCTGACATCCCCCTGGACGCGCTGGAGCAAGAGGCCCCGGGTATGATCATGTTTGTGCTCGACGATTCGGGGTCCATGGACTGGGAGGTAATGACCCCGCCCACAGCCGGCGAAGGGGGACTGTTCGATGGCATGGAGTATATTTTTTCCGATCCGGGTGATGACGTTTATGATTGGCGAGAAAATATCGAAGACTTCGACACTCACCGTATGATGTGGATGTCCCAGTGGTCCGGCTACAACGGCATGTACTACAATCCCGACACCGATTACACGCCCTGGCCCACCTTGGCCAATGCCGATGTGGATAACCCGCGCTCCCATCCCATGACCGCCGGCAATACCCTGGACATGACGGCCGAATGGGAGGAACTCGGTATCGTGGTGGATGATGTAAACGCCACCCTGGAAAGCTTCGCTCCCGGTCCGCCGGCTGTCTGGAATCTTGGAGGATGGGGCACCTGGTGCGGCCTGGGCCAGGACCATGACGGCTGCCTGCAGCTGCCCAACGATCCCGCAGTGGTTGCCGACACCTGGCGGGCCACCTGGACCGCCGATGCCACCGACAACCTGGATCCCATGATGGCCTACGACGTGTATGTCTGGCGGCCGTGGGGGGATAGCCATTGGCTGAGCCCGAACGTCCAGTACACCGTCAGCGATGGCGGGACCAACCTGGCAACCACCACAGTGGACCAGCATGCCAATGTCGGCCAGTGGGTCCAAATCGCCGCCAATGTTACTTTTTCATCGGGGACTGCCGTGGTGCAGTTCCAAGAGACATCGACTGCGGTGCCCAGCGGAACGACCAACTTTCAGTTTATCGCCGATGCGGTCAGATTGGTACCTACCAATTCTCACAAGATCATGCGGCGCCACTACTACGTGCAGAACGCCAGCGGCACCTTTCTGGTGAATATGCGCAACGGCGCTTTCGAGTACTACCGGGTCAACCTGGTCAACCCCACCGACAATCGGGAAGTGGTCACCTTTGATAAACTGACGCCGATGACCGCTGCCGATGCAGCGACCGCCGGTATCGTCACCGGGCGGAGCTACGCCGAGGAAATCCAAAATTTCGCCAACTGGTACTCCTTTTATCGCAAACGAGAATTGACGGCGGTAAATGCCATTGCCCAATCGATCAGTACCATGGACGGTGTCTACGTGGGCCTCATTTCGATCAATGGCAATATTGAACAGCGCGTCCGGCCAGTGCGTGTCTATTTGAACAATGTGTTGTACGACGAATCCAGCCAGCTGCTGAACACCCTGTATGGCCTGACCATATCTGCCCAGGGGACCCCGTTGCGCAATGGTCTAAAACGGGCCGGTGAATATTTTAGGGGCAATGTCCTCAAACCAACTACGTTCATCCCTGAGCGAACCAGCACCTCCTACCCTTATTTCAAGGCTGACAAGGGGGGAACATGCCAGCAGGCCTTCACCATTCTTTTTACCGACGGCTTTTACAACGGCGGCGATCCTGGAGTTGGCGATGCCGACAGCAACAACGATACGGCCTTCGACGGACCGCCCTTTGCGGATGGCAATGGCGAAACCCTGGCCGATGTGGCCATGTGGTATTTCGAAAACGATCTTAACACCAACCTGGCCAACGACTTGTCGATTTCGACGGTGGATCCGGCCGATCACCAGCACATGGTCACCTTTACCATCGCTTTCGGGGTCCAAGGCAGTTTGGATACGACGCTTTTCGCGGACTGCCCGATTGGCGCCTGCCCCGACCCCTGGCCGGACACTGTCAGCGATGCCGGTAAAATCGACGACATGTTCCATGCCGCCATCAACGGCCGCGGCCAGTTCATCGCCGCCAACAACAACCAAGAGCTGGTGAGTGCCCTGGAAGCCCTGGCCAACGATATCGACAGCCGCCTGGGATCGGCCGCGGCTTTGGCAACCAACTCCATCCAGCGTCAGGTGGGTTCAGTGATTTACCAGGGGACTTACAACACGGCCAACTGGTACGGTGAAGTGCGCGCCCTGCCGCTGAACCTGACCACAGGTGCCGTGGGTGCCCCCATTTGGCAGGCCAGCAGCAATGTGCCGGCCTGGAATGCCCGCAACATGCTATCCCACGATGGATCCGCCGGCATCGTTTTCGATGCTGCCAACCTGACGCCGACCCAGGTCACCCAGCTGACGGCCAGCGGACTGGGCACGGCGCAGGAGATCGTTGACTATCTGCGCGGTGACAACAGCAAGATTGTCGACAACGGCGGCAGTTTCCGCAATCGCAACCAACCCTTGGGCGATGTCGTGCACTCCGCGCCCATTTATTTTGAAGGCACGGTTTATATCGGCGCCAACGATGGCATGCTGCACGCCTTCGATGCGACCACCGGTGTGGAGTTGTTTGCCTATGTGCCCAATCTGGTTTACGATCACCTGTCCGAACTGGCCGATCCGGCCTACAGTCATAAATACTACGTGGACGGTACACCCTCGGTGGCCAAGGTGGGTGCCCGTGACGTCCTGGTTTGCGGGCTGAACAAAGGTGCCAAAGGCTACTTTGCCCTGGACGTGACCGACCCGACTGCCATGACTGCCAGCAATGTGCTCTGGGAGATCTCGGCCACTACTGATGACGACCTGGGCTATACCTACAGCCGGCCGTTTATTGTCAACACCGAGGCCGCCGGCAAGGTGGTCATATTCGGCAACGGATACGCCAGCGTCAACGGGTCCGCCGTGCTGTATGTGGTCAATCCGACGACCGGTGCGCTGATCAAAAAATTCGATACTGGTGTTGCCGGCTGCAACGGGTTGGCTACCCCGGCGGCGGTCGACATCGAACTGGACGGTCGGGTGGACTACGTCTATGCTGGCGATCTGAAAGGCAACATGTGGAAGTTCGACCTGCGGGGGACCGCCGTGGGCGACTGGGAGTTTGGCTTCCTTAGTGGCACCACGCCCCAGCCGCTGATTTCGGTTAAAAACATCAATGGGGACATCCAGCCGATCACCAGTCCGCCCCAGGTGATGCTGGACTGTGCGACCACCGGTGATGTGCGCGGCATGATGGTGATCTTCGGAACCGGACAATACCTCAACAGCAACGATTTCAGCAACAACGCCGTACAATCCTACTACGGCATTTGGGACCGCGGACCGATCCTCGAGGACGCCTCCGATGTGGCCACGGCCCGCACCAAGTATCTGGGGACCTTCGAGGCCGACCGCTCCTTGACCAATATGCCCGCCGGGGTGACATTGTTAGAGCAGGTATTTGAGGTTCAGGGGGTGGATTGGTGGGCCCTGACCGACAACCAGCCGGATTGGTACGATGAGGCCAGCAATACCGGCACGCATGTGGGCTGGTACTGGGACATGCCCGTTACCGGAGAACGCAACCTTCGTGAGCCGCTGCTGCGCTTGGGGCACGCGGTCCTTGTCTCGACCGTACCCTCGCCAACTCCGTGCGACGCGGGCGGCACGTCCTATATCAATATCGTCAATGCCTGTACGGGCGGACGGCCGTACAAGCCCATGTTCGATGTGGATTTGAACAACAAAATCAATTCCAGCGATACGATCCTGGATCCGTACGGCAACCCCATTCCGCCGTCCCGGAACCCCAAAGACAAGATCCTGTTCGACCCCCTGGAGATTGGTGACAAGCTCTATTTTCCGGATGCAGATGGCGGGATTACGCCGGAGCCCACCGTACCGATCCGTGCGGGGATGTTTTTCTGGCGGGTAATTGGACAATAAGCCATCGCCAGTGCGATGATGCATCAACCACATAAGGAGATAGACAAATGGCTTTCACACGCAAACACATAAAGAGGGTCTCCGGATGGCTCATTGGATTGATGATTGTGGGAGCGTTCCTGGCGCATGCAAGTGTGGCCGCCGATTTTGACGGGGGCGGTGACGCGACCATCCGCGAGCTCCAACCCTTCGGATTGCGCTCAGCAACTGAAACGGTTCGCTCCCAGAACGTATACGACCTTGTCGGAAATCTGAATGCCATCGATGGCAATCTAATAACCATCGGTAACCGGCAGCTTACCCTCGATTCCGGCGTGAGTGCGTCTGGAATCGCCATATGGACCGAGGTGGGTGTCAATTTCAACAATGCCGGTCAAGTATCGGCAATTGAGATCGTGTCC
>JASFFF010000009.1:0-22003 GCA_050124445.1 Desulfosarcina sp. | reverse complement strand
CCAGGCCGAATATACACCGGCAACCCCCGGCCAGGATGCCAACCGCCTGTGGCGGCATCGCGCCCACTGCGTCTTTCCCTGTGCCACCCAAAATGAAATCGGCAAAGCAGACGCCTACCATCTGATTAATAGCAACGTCAAATTGGTCTGCGAAGGCGCCAGCATGCCTTGTACCTCTGAAGCACAGGACATTTTCAGCGACAAGGGGATCCTCTACGCACCCAGCAAGGCGGCCAATGCCGGCGGTGTGGCCGTCTCCGGTCTGGAGTTGACCCAAAACAGTATCCGCTTGACCTGGCTGGGCGAGGAAGTGGACAACCGCCTGAAAATCATCATGAAAGGCATCCACGATACCTGTCTGGCCGCAGCTGACGCATACGGAAGACCTGGCAGCTATCTCACGGGCGCCAACATTGCCGGCTTCATTAACGTCGCCGATGCGATGCTGGACCAGGGCGTTATTTAGCCAAAAAGAGTAATAATGACCGATTGCATAAATGGGAGCGATCCATTTCGGCGACGACCTTGAAGTGGTGGTTGGCGATGGTTAAATTACTCTTATGAAAAAACAAAATGAAAGGAGCATTTAATGATCAGCGAACCAATGACCCAGGCCTTGAACGAGCAAGTCAACCGGGAGATCTATTCGGCCTACCTGTACATGGCCATGTCGGCCCACTGCAACCAATCAGGATTAAAAGGGTTTGCCAACTGGTTCATGGTCCAGTACCATGAGGAGATGTTCCACGCCATGCAAATCTATGAATACATCCAACGTCAGGGATCCGAGGTGAAATTGGCCACCATTCAAGCACCTCCGACGACCTTCGAATCCCCTTTGGACATGTTCACCCAGACCCTTGCGCATGAGCAATACATCACCGCCAGCATCAATCAGCTGATGGAGTTGGCCATCGACGAAAAAGACCATGCGACGCAGATCTTTCTGGAGTGGTACGTGACTGAACAGGTAGAGGAAGAGGAAAACGATAACGATATGATCGCCCAGCTAAAACTCATCGATGGCAACCCCCAGGGCTTGATGATGCTGGATCGTGAGCTGGCCGGTCGCATGACGAACGTGGCCACCGACTTCAGCAAGGGCCTCGAATCTGCCATGGAAGTCTCCGCCGCGTAATCCGGTTGCTGAAAGACCGCTTTGTACATGCCGGCCATGCCGAAATGGAGGCAAGGATTGACGCTGTCACCGGCGTGACATGGTCTCACCATTTAAATAAATTTTAAATACCGCCTTTTGAGATTGTTCTATTCCTTCCAAGGCGGTATTTTTTGTACCCATGAAAAAGATGCTCAAACCCATGCTGCTCATCGCCGCCACCCTGGCGGCTGCGGTGTGCATCGTTTTCTGGAGCGCCCTCTTCTGGATCCGATCCAACCACGGCCTTGACTGGGTGCAGTCCCGCATCAACGCGTCGATCCCGGGCAAGATCAGCATTGAAACCCACCGACTGTCCCTGCTAGGACCTGGCCTGGACCTTTATGGGGTGGCACTTCAAGACCCCCAGGGGCTCGCCCTGGCGGGATTCGCCCACCTCTCCGTGAATCTTGACGGGTGGGCTCTGTGGCGACGGCAGATCCGACTGGAAAGCATCCTGCTGCGGGGGCCATGGGCAAAACTGGAAATCGATGCGGCCACGGGCGTCAATCTGATCACCGCCCTAATTGCGCCTGCCGAGCAAAAGAAGCCGCAAACGACGACGTCCGAGAGCACCGGATTGCCCTTCGACATCGTTTTTGAGTCCATTCAGCTAACCGACGGCCGGTTTACCTATACCCCATCGGACAACACCACGCGTTTGGAAGCCACCGGAATCACCCTTGCTGCCGCCGGTGATCTGATGGACCGATCCGGCAGCCTGGTTCTCGAGTTGGCCAGTGTCCGGTTCAGCGGCACCAGCATTCGACCGGAACCGGTCCGCATCGCCTTAAAGGCCCGTCTGGATGGCGACGAATTGAGGGTATCTACGCTGGATGTCATTTCCGGCCAGTCCACACTGAGGCTCTCCGGTTCGGCAAAGCGCCTGACCACGACACCCCTGATCGACGGCGTTGTGTCCGTTGACAGTCAACTGGCTGAATTGAAATCAATCTTTAATCTTGCCGGAGATTTCAGCGGTCCGGCAAAGGCCACGCTTACCCTGAAGGGCCCCCTGACCAATCCCGATGCCAGGCTCGTCCTTACAGTTGGCGGCGGCCAGATTGCCGGTCAGCCATTGGACGGCGGCAATCTTTCCATTGACCTCAAGAATCGGCAGGTAGCGATCGAGCCGGCATCCTTGCGCCTGGCCGACGGCACGGTCGTTCTGAACGGCACGGTCGATCTTCAAGAGGCCTTTCCAGCAGGTTTTCTGACACCTCCGGATGATACCGCTTCCATCGCCTACGACCTCCACCTGGTCCCAGACATCCCGGATCTAAGCCCCTGGCTAAAACCGTATGTCGACATTAGCGGTGAAGCCACCGGCCGGGTCTCTCTATCCGGTAACGGCGTCATGCCATCAGACGTCTCGGCCCGGCTGACCATACAGGGGTCGGGACAAAACCTGCTGGCGCCCGGCATGGACCAGCCGATCAACGTCGACGTGAATCTGTCCGCTCAGATGGACAATGGCACGATTGTCATGCCCCACCTCAGTGTCGACGCCGACGGGGTTGAACTGTCCGGGGATGGTCGTTTCTCGCTGGATAGCGGGGAACTTGCCGGAAATCTGTCCCTGACGGCGGATGACCTCTCCCGGGTGTCGGCCGTGGTGGGGATAGCGCCCGTCAACGGTGCCTGCAGGGCGGTAATGACCGTAAACGGCAGTTTGAACAGGCCCCAGTTCTGGCTGGATCTGGAATCAAAGCGCCTGAGTGTGGAAGCCTATACCCTCGGCAGCGTCTCAATCGTAGCCGATATGGATGCCGACGGCCTGTTGAATGTAACCGATCTGTCCCTGACAAACCAGAATTCCCGGATCGAGGCAACCGGACGGTTGCGCCTGCTGGCCGACGGTGGCGGTATCGATCCCGCATTTGGCAATGCCCTGGAACTGGTTCTGAATAATGTATCAGCTGCCGACTTCATGCCAGCGCCGCCTATCGATGGCAGCCTCAGCGGGCATCTGAAACTAAGCGGCCAACTTGAATCGCTATCGGGAGAACTCTCTCTCAACGCTACGGCGCTAAGGGCCGATGCTGCCACCATCGGCGATATATACGCGCACCTGCGCCTGGCGGACGGCACGATCGTTGTGGATCGGCTCGAGCTGAAAAACCAGGACTCCACATTGACCGCAGCAGGCAGCGTCCAGTTGCTAACTCCCGGAACGCTGCGCATGCTTGGGGACCCGACTTTTACATTCAGCGCCGGTTCGGACCCATTTCACCCACAAGATTTTGTCGATATGGCCAGCGGTGACTTCACTTTAAATGCTGAGTTGACCGGCAGCCTTCGACATCCCGCCGGCCGATTCTCACTCGCGGGCAGGCAAGCCAAATTGGCAGGCCAGCCCCTGGAAACGATTTCACTCGAGGCTCGACTCGACGACCAGCGCCTATGGATAGACCGGCTCACCGCATCCGCCGCCCCCGGAGAACAGATCGCGGGCAGCGGATGGCTGGGGCTGGATAAAACCGTTGACCTGCGTTTAAAAACGGACCGCATCGCCATCTCCCGCATTCAGCAGCTGCGCGATCTGTTCCCCGGCGATGGCATGCTGCGCGCGAGCATCAGCGCTCGGGGTCGCATGGACAACCCGGACATCGACGGCCAGCTGACCGTGTCCGACATCATCGTCAATGAGGAGATCATCGACGATTTCAATTTGACCTTCAGCCTGCATGACATGCAGGCCAAGGCCACCGGCAAACTGAATTTTGAAATCGACGCCGCCTGCGACCTGAGGCGGGGTGACTTCAATGCCCACCTGATTTTCGACCGGACAGAAACGGCCGCCTATTTCAGGGCCGCGCGGCAACCCGATTTCAGGGGTACCGTAAGCGGTCGGATGATCGCATCCGGCAACATCCAGGATGCCGCCAACATGTCGGCAGATGTGAATTTAAGTCATCTGAATCTCTATTACCAAGGAAAATCCCTGGTTCAATCGGAGCGCCTCATCGCCACGTTGGCGGATCGACACCTGTCCATTCCCGACATCGATCTGGCGCTCTTGTCAACCGGCAATCTCAAGTTGCATGGCGATGCTACCATCGGCGGCCGCATAAACATGGACGTCAACGGGCGCATTCCGCTTACCGCCGCCGCTGCATTCAGCGAACCGTTGCGCGGTGCCACCGGTATGCTTGAATTGGCAGGGACGATCGGCGGCGATACCACCCGTCCACAGATCGATGCCCGTGTCGACTTGAAAAGCATCGGGTTGCGCATTCCCGGGCTGGTTCAAACGCTTCGCGACCTCAACGGCAGCATTGTATTGGACACCAACACCATCCGCGTCGATGCGGTTAACGGATTGTTGGATACGGGATCATTCCAGATTAACGGCACGCTGATGCATGACCATTTCGAACCCACGCACGTCGACCTTGCAATCAATGCCATTTCGCTACCGCTTGACATCCGCGATACCCTGTCGGTGCTGGTGAATGGAGATTTAAGGGTGACGGGCAGTGGCCGGTCGGCTGATGCCAAGGGAGAGCTCGTCCTCCTGGAAGGTCTCTACTACAAGGATGTAAAGCTCAGCCTGCTGCAGATCACCTCATCGGCGGCCACACGCCAGCGTGCGGTACCCCCGGTTGTCGACCCGGTTTCCCTACCCTATTTCGATACGGTCAATCTGGATCTTTCCCTTACCCATCGGCAACCCTTTGCTGTGGATAACAACTTGGCTCAGCTGTCCATCAGTCCGGATCTGAAAATTGGGGGAACATTGCTGAACCCGATCGTCAGCGGGCGGGCTCAGATAAGAGAAGGCACGGTCACCTTTCAGCGAAAGACCTTCGAGGTGCAGCGCGGTATCATTGACTTCGTGAACCCTTACCGAACCGAAGCCGAGATCGACATTCTCAGCCAGACGGAAATCCGCACCTGGCGCATCAGTCTGGGCCTTAAAGGCACACCGGACAACCTGGACATTACCTTAACCTCGATCCCATCGGAGACTGAAGCAGACATTCTTTCTTTGATTCTGTTCGGTCGGACCGCTGGCGAGCTGACCGCCGGGGAAGGCGGTTCCCAACGCACCACCGGCCAGATCATGGCCGAAATGCTGGCCGATACCTTCGGCAGCGACATCAAGAAGTCGACCGGACTCGACATCCTGCAGCTGGAAACCACTGACGGTGCTGACACAGAGAGCCGTGGTGGTGTCAAAGTGACCGTCGGCAAGCATCTTTCCGATCGCATGACCGTGAAATACGATGTCGAGACCAAAGATGGGGAAATCGTTCAACGCGCCATCACGGAATACAAGCTGCTGGAGAATATACTCGTCAGCGGCTTTCAGGACAATCGGGGCATTTTTGGATCGGAGCTGACGTTCCGGCTCGAGTTCAGATAAGCGGTCGAATTGGCGGGGAAAAGACGTGCTGAAGCGCTTTCTCACCGAAAATCGAATGGGCATGGGGCTGGTCGTGATCGTGCTGTTGAACGCCTTTGCTCTGCAGACAGATGCTGCACAGGGCACGCCCTTGCAACGGGAGGCAGCCATGCCGGCGGCTGGGGATGCCACCGTGGCTGAGGTACGCGTGGTTGTGGAGGCACCGCCACAACGCCAAAAGCGCGATGCAGACCTGGCCAGGCGCATCATCGCCATCCGGACCGGGGACCGGTTGTCCGGCGACGCCGTTGAGACGGCCATCAACGCCTTGAAGCTGAGCAATCGCTTTTCAGCCATCCATGTGGAGTCCTTGTCTGAAGCCGGCCAGACAGTATTAATCTTCAGGCTAACGCCATATCCCTTCGTCAAGGATATTCGCATTCGGGGCCATTATCCGCTTTTTGAGCGCGATATTCTTAACCAGATGACCCTTTTTCCAGGCAATCCGCTTACCCAGGCCGACCTATCCGATCAAGTCGAAGGCATCTCCAAACGCTATAAGCGCGAAGGGTTCATCGATCCGCTGGTCACGGTCACTGCCCGGCACGACCCGCGTGATGGCAACGCGGTCGTACATGTGACCATCGACAAGGGACCGCATTATCGTCTGGGTGGGCTCCGTTTTGAAGGCAACCGCGGGCTGTCCGACGCCGCCCTCAAATGGCGCATGCGCACCTGGCGCGCCTCCCTTGTACCGGGCATCGGGCGATTCAGCCAATACCGGCTCAAAAAGGATGGTGAGACCCTCTTGGAGTATTACCGTCGAAAAGGATTTGCCGATGCGGCGCTTTCGTTCCAAACAGAAAGGCCCGACGAAGCCAATCGCATCGACACGACCGTTCGCATCAACGAGGGCCGCCGATATCGGATTGCCTTTGAGGGCAATCAGGCGTTCTGGGATTTCACCTTGAAAAAAGATGTAACCCTCTTCTCCGGCGGGAATCGCGGCAATGCCGGTGTCCGGAGAAGCATCCGCAATATGCGCAACCGCTATCGCTCGGCCGGTTATCTCGCGGCCAGCATCCAAACCGAGGTCACGGATGTGCCCGGAAAACCGGCAGACATCCGCCATCTGCGGTTTGTCATCGAAGAAGGCCCGCAAAGTATTGTCGAAACCGTTACCATCGATGGGAATCGCGCCATGCCCGAGGAGACCATCAGAAAGCAGCTCCTGACCCGCCGTCCGGCGCTTTTTCATGATGGGGGCTTTGATCCCGAAACATTGGAGACAGACGTCTATGCCGTCACCACCCTGTATATGAAGCAAGGGTTTCAGGAACGCAAGGTGGAACCCAACGTATCCTTCAGCGAGGACAAAACGACTGTCGATGTCTCTCTTGGCATCGATGAGGGGCCCCAAACATCCGTCCGCTCGATTGTCATCAATGGACTGAAGGTCTTGCCGGAGTCGGCCGCCAGAAAACGCCTGATCCATCAAATCGGAAGTCCGTTTCGGCAAACCGCTCTGGAGGTCGAAAAGGAAGCCATCACCAGCCTGGTCGCCGAAAAAGGCTATCCCCATGCAACCGTAAAATCGAGCGTCACCTTCAGCGATGACCGCACGCAGGCGGATATCGTCCATGCGGTGAATCCGGGCCCACGGGTGAAAATGGGCAAGATCGTCGTCTCCGGCAACCTGCGAACCCGTGAGAAAGTGATCCGGCGTGAATTGGCGGTTCAACCCGAAAGCCCGCTATCCTTGCGGACCCTGCATGATGGGCAGCGGCGCCTGAGAGACCTGGACATCTTCCACAGCGTCGACTATCGCACCTCCGGACTGAAAGAGAAGGAGGAGACGGTCAACCTATTTGTGGAGGTTGAGGAGAACAAACCCTATTTCGCCCAGATCAGCGGCGGCTACGAGTCGGACAGCGGCTTCTTCGGCCGCACCAGAATCGGCGACCGCAACCTGTTTGGCTTGAACAAAAACCTGTGGGCCGGTGGTGAAATCAGTCAAACCGGTTATCGCGTGGAGACCCGCTTAACAGAACCACGCTTTTTTGGCACGCGTATCACGGCTAGTCTCGGGGTCTTCAATGAGGAGTTGACCGAATTCAATCAACCCTTTGGCACGCGCACCACCGGTGGATCCTTGGGGTTTGGCCGCGAATGGGGAAAACACATTACCACCACACTGAGTTTCAGCCTGGAAGAGCGCGATCAATTCAGGGTTGAGGGGGAGCCCGTCAGCGTGGTGGAAGAACCGACCCGCACGATCTTTGTAACCACCCCGTATCTGAAATACGACAGCCGGGATTCGTTTGTGCGTCCCACCAAAGGGCTGTTTACCTCGCTAGGCGTGGATCTCTCCACAGGCGTTCAGAACGATCTGGACGATTTTGTGCGCTACTTGTTCGATGGCCGCTATTTCTATACGCCGGTTGAACGATTTACCCTGGCCGGACTGATCCGGGTCGGTCATGTATGGTCCTATGCGGGCGGCGATCTGGTTCCCGACGACCAGTTGTTCTTTCTGGGAGGCATCCGCGATGTGCGCGGTTTTAAGGAGAATCTGCTGCGATTCGACGACATCGGCGATCCGGTGGGCGGTAAAACGGCCATCGTAGGCAGCCTGGAAGCGCGGTTTGACCTGGGAATGAATCTGGAGTTGACCACCTTCTTCGATATCGGCAGTGTTAAAGAGGCCCAGGTGGATCAAGGCACGGACCGGTTTCGTCCATCTGTGGGCGCTGGATTGCGTTACATCACCCCCATCGGCCCCATGGGTCTGCTCTACGGATACAAGCTGGACCGACTGGAAGGCGAGTCGGCCGGCCGGCTGCATGTTTCCATCGGATATAGCTTTTAACTGACCGCAGGTGGCAATTCGAAGCGGTTGCAGTCGAGTCGGTCGTGCTTGACAACAACGCCTCCCATTGCCATAGTCGCTGCCATCGTGAACGGATGTCATCTGCAAAATGATTGCAGCCAGCAATGCGATGGCCGTCTTCACCCAATTGTGTCTTCTCACCATTTACGCCGAGGTGGTGCTTGGAAAACGAACAACGAGCCGAAATCAGTTTGATTCAGGTGTCCGGGCTGCAGAGTATAAAAACCAAAATCATCATTTTTGCCCTGCTGGCAACCATCATCCCATCGCTCACCCTCGGTATTCTTTCCTATGTCCAGAACCGCAGGCTCCTGGAAGATAAAATCGCCAACCAACTGCACAGCGCGACGATTCAGACAAGTGGAGAAATCGCGCTGTGGCTCAAGGCGCGATTCTATGACCTGAAAGTCTTTTCCAGCTCCTATGTTGTATCTGAAAATCTGCAGCGTATCCTGGGCAAAGATCAGGACAATATCGAGCGGCTGGTGGCGGCCAATCGGATCCGGGAATACCTGCAGTCGGTGCGCGAAAAATTTGTCGACTACCGAGAACTGGTCCTGGTCAACATGATCGGGGAGCCGCTGGTTACCAGCAGCAGCCAGTCCCCTTTGGTCAACTTGCCGGCGCAATGGTTCGAGCAGCTCGAAGCGGGGCAGTCGATTATCGGCAGCCCGTATTGGGACGCCACGATCAAGCGGCGTGTGATTACGCTCGGCGAAGAAATCAAATCCTCCGAAAACCAGCGTTTGGGCATTTTGGTCACCAAAATTGATCTGGCCGCGTTACTGGCAATCCTTGAGCGCAAACGCGGCCAAGAAATCGACAACATATTATTGACCGACAAGAAGGGCAGGCTGATCGTCAGTTCGACATCCGTCTTCGACCAACGATCACGCTCTGACTTTGCCGCAAGCCTGGCGGCCGTCGGCGCCGAGGGCCACCAAACACTGAGCGCATACACCAGTTTCCAGGGACAAGCCGTGGTGGGTCTGGGGACGATCATCCCGTCAGCAGGTTGGGTGGTCATCGCCCAGATGAAACAAGCCAACGCCTATGCCGGCATTGCCAGGCTGGGAAAAATTACTTTCATGCTGGTCGGTTTTCTGCTTCTGGCCATGGGGTCCTTTGCCTATTGGCTGGGCCAAAGCATCGTGCGGCCGCTGAATCACCTTAGCGGCGAAGCGGGTAAGGTTGCCGCCGGGGATCTTCAGGTAGACATTCCCGTAAGCGGAAAAAGCGAAGTCAGCTATCTGACCCAGGTTTTCAACCACATGGTGTCCAGCCTGCGGCGCGGACAGGCGGAAATCTCCCAGGCACAAGAAGCCTTGATCGAGAAAAATCAAGAATTGCATCTGCTCTCCATTACCGATGGTCTCACAGGTTTGTTCACCCGGAGACACCTGATGGACCTGTTCGACATGGAGTTCGTCCGCAACAAGCGTTATCAATCACCCTTTTGCGTCATGATTGCCGATATCGATTACTTTAAGGATATCAATGATACCTATGGGCATCTTGCCGGTGATGCCGTGCTGCAGCGCATCGCCGACACCCTGCGCCAATCGGTGCGTGAGTGCGACCACGTCGGACGATATGGGGGTGAGGAATTCCTGATTATCTTACCTGCCACCGGCATCGATGGCGCCATGGATATGGCCCAGCGAATCCGCCATGAGATCGACCAGGTTGAATTTTACAATGATGGTAAAAACTTCTCCATGACGATCAGTGTGGGAGTGGCCATGTGCACCGAAGGGGACGAGAGCGCTGAATCTGTCCTCAGTCGTGCCGATGCCGCGCTTTACCGAGCCAAAGCCGGCGGCCGCAATCGGGTTATCGGGCCCTGACCAAACTCTGGTGGACCCACCCAACCATGCCATCTTCCGTATGCACCCGTATCCAGCTCCGCATGTAAGCATAGCCGACAATCGCCCTGCCCTGCTGCAAAGTCATCAGTATCGGCTGCGAAAGACCCGGGCCAGCCCTGAGGTTGGTATTTTGGGTGAGTGACAGGGTCAACGGCTGGTCGAAGGCCACTTCGCCGTTCACACGGGCAGTTTCGTCATGTTCCTGCAGCCTGCGGCTTCCGGCACTGACCTGGTTTTTCGACTGCACCGCGAGATAGAGTGCGCCGCCGTAATTCTGAGCCTTGAATTCACGCATGCTCATTTCAAGCAGGCGTTCAGCCTTTTTCAGCTCATCCAGCTTGTCGCGCTGCTTGGTCTCGATGCGATTTTTTATCGATCTCACCGAAATTTCGGCCTCGGCAATCGTGGATGCGGCCTCGGCCTTGCTCTCGATACTGCGGAGTTTGGATTTGGTTCGTACGACCTCGGTAATGGCATCGTCCAACCGCTTTTGTTGGGCATCGACACGTCCTTTCAGCTCGTTCACCAGTGCCTGTTGCTGCAGGATGCGAATTTCCAGATTGGTGACTGCTGATTGTAAGCGATCATTTTCACTCTGGCTGGTGGCCAGATCGTCCTTAAGACGCTGATTTTGGCTAATCAAACCGGAGATTTTTTCCGTCGGATACGGCGGGCAGTCCGGCTGCACCGGTAACGGTTGGCCCTGCCGCTGCAGGCACCCCGGTACCATTGCCACCAAACACAAGAAGACAATTCTGAAAAGATAGGGTCGGTAAACCGTCGATTGTGCTTCTGGCATCGATCCGCTCGTCTATTTAGATGAATGCAGGCAATACCGAGGTAAATAGACGAATCTGTCGAATCGGTCAAGGGTGCTGCCACCCGTCGTGGATGCTCTTACGTCAAGGACACAAAGCAAGCATCTGGTAAATGCAGGGCATGCGACGGCTTAAACCTGAATGACCGCCGTAAACTGATCCGCGTATCGGCAAGGTCCGCTGCCTGGCCATTGGGCATGCCATTTCTGTCGATCCATTAGGCCCAATGAATGCTTTCCGGTCGATAGGTCAGCGTAACCGGCCACCCCTTATGAAGGGTCATCGTCGCCAGGCGTGATTCGGCAACCCGCACCACCAGCGTCAATGACCCCACGCGCACGTCGGCAAACAGATCGCCGCTTTTTCTATCCAAGGCAAGCCGGGTGAGGTGGCCCTTCACCTGAACGCCGCCCTGGACATCGGCACGGGCGCCCTCACCGCGAATGCGAATGGCGGCCGGATCGATGAATGCGGTGGCATCGGCAGCCGGTGGCGCCGGAACCATGAGGCGGCATTGGCTGTCAATGGCTTTGTAATGGTGCCCCGATGCGTCCCGCCGCCATGGACCGAAAATCATGTTGCTTCTGCCTGTGCCCACAGGCTTGCCCTTGAACAAATGGATGATGTCGTCGCAGACATCGTGAAGCCACTGGCGATCATGACTGGCAATGATCAGGGTGGTTCCCCATTCGCTGCGGGCCTGCAGGGATGCCGAGCGGATCCGTTCGCTGGAGGCGGCGTCTACGCTGGCGGTGGGCTCGTCCAAAAGCAACACCTGCGGCCTCAATACCAACCGGGCAGCCAGAGCCACACGCTGGGCCTCACCACCGGAAAGTTCGTCCCACTGCCGACGGATGAATTCATCGGGTTCCAGGCCGACCATGGTCAGGGCGTCGCCCACCATCCGGGTCCAGCTGTCGCGATCGCCGCGCACTTTAAGTCCGTAGGCGATATTTTTGAAGACGGATCGCTTCATCAGGTACGGCTCCTGGGTCAACAGCGTTACCTGATACCGAACCGAATCGTCAAAAGGAAGCGCCGACAAGCCATTGAAAAGGATTCGTCCTTCAGTCGGTCGGGCAATGAAGGCCATGAGCTTGAGCAGGGTGCTTTTGCCGCTGCCATTTGGACCCACCAGGCCCGTAATGGATGCCGGTTCCACCTCCAGGTGATCCACGTTCAGGACCGGCTGCCGGTTGTAGCGATGAACAAGCTTGTCGATCGTGTATATCGGTGAGCTCATGCCGGCGATTCCCCGCTTATCTCTTCCTCAGGAATGACAGGGCGATATTAACCGTAAATGCGATGGCGATCAGGACCAGTCCCAGAGCGATACCGGTGGCAAACATCCCTTTCCCCGTCTCCAATGCGATGGCCGTGGTAATGGTGCGCGTGTGCCATTTGATGTTGCCCCCCACCATCATGGAGATGCCCACTTCGGTCATCACCCGGCCGTAAGCGGTCAATCCGGCGGCCAGCACCCCATAACGGACCTCCCACAGGCTGCTGAACAACAACTGACATCGACTGGCCCCCAGGGAGATCAAAAGTGTCCGCAAATGACGGTCCATGGCTTCCACGGCCGTGGCACTCAAGGCAATCACGATCGGTAAGGCCAAAAGGGTCTGCCCAATGGCGATGCCCGGCAGGGTAAAAAGCAAATCCATCTCTCCCAGCGGCCCACGCCTGGAGATAAAGGCATATACCACCAGACCGATGAATACCGTGGGCAGGGCCAGGGCCGTGTCTACCAGCAGTCGGATTTGGGATTTGCCCGGGAAGTCAAAATATCCCAGTAAAAATCCCAACGGAATGCCCACAATCAAGCTGGCCGCCATGGATCCGGAGGAGGCCTTCACCGTCGCGGCCACCGCCGACCAGGTTTGGTCGTCACCTTCGAATAGCAGGTGAATGGCCTCTATGAGACCGGCGAGGAGGAAGTCCATTTCATTTTGCGTTGGGCACGAAAAGCGGTTTTTCCAGCAGCTTAAATTCCCGGATCAGCCGCTGGGCCTGTTCGCCGGCCAGCCAGTCGGCCAACGCGTTGGCCAGATCGAATTGGGCCTCGGGACACCGTTTCGGATTGATGGCCAGCACGCTGTACTGGTTCAACAAAATCGCGTCGCCTTCCACGAGCACCACCAAAGGCGGGTTGCCCTCCATGGTGTCGGCGTATTTGATGTAGGTTCCGCGATCGGTCATGGTGTATCCCTTGCGTTCGGCGGCGATGTTAATGGTGGCCAGCATGCCTTGACCGGTCTGCACATACCAGGACTCCTTTTCCGGCACGACACCGCCGGCGGATTGCCACAATTGCATCTCCTTTTTGTTGGTGCCCGAATTGTCCCCTCGGCTGGCAAACACAACTGCTTTGGTACGGATGGCAGCCAGGGCGTCGACGACGTCGGTTCCCCTGATGCCGGCCGGATCGTCGGGTGGACCGATGATAACGAAATCATTGTACATAATCTCCCGGCGGTTGACACCGAAACCCTTTTCTACATAGGCCTTTTCGGCAGGCGGTGCGTGCACCAGCAGCACATCCACATCGCAGTTTTGACCCAGCTTCAGTGCCTTGCCTGTCCCGACCGACGTCCATTTTAGCTCGATGCCCGTGGCCTTGGTGAAGTGCGGCGCCAGGGTATCCAGCAGGCCGGTGTTGTCAGTGCTGGTGGTGGTTGCCATCATGAGAACCCTGTCGGCAGAAATGACCGGCGGGACCGTCACCACCATCCCCATCAGACATACCAACATCATTAATCGTCGTTTTCGCATCATCGGGTTACCTCGTTATTTGATTTGACGCATTTCCGCGGCAGGCCGCGGCAATGCTTGTTTGAACTGGCACGTATCACCATGCCGTCCGAAACCCCGTCCCCCTACCTCTCTTTTGGCGGGGCCCACCTTGCCGGTTGAGTGATGGATCTGACGGTGTCAGGCTTGCGTCTGGGCTGCGGCGCCGGCCAATTCATGGGGAAAAATCATCTTACCGCTTTTGGACACATCGTAGCCGTCCAGCTGCTCAGCGGCCTGAATGAACGCTTTTTCATGCAGCAGGCTCAGGAAGTACTGGACCCCCTGATCGAAAAACCGCTCCCGGGTCACCAGCAGGTCGTACCGTTCCTGACGCAAGGGTAGAAAATCCAGCCCCAACAAAGATGCCACCGGACGAATGCCCGGTCCGGCGTCGGCACGGCCGATCAGAATGTCAAGGCCCACATCCATATGGCGGCCGACTTCATTCCCGTATCCAAGGATGCGTTCACCTGAGATGCCCGCCTTTTTGAGCTCGCGGTCAAATAGCAGCCGGGTCCCGGTTGCCAGCGATCGATTGACGATCCGCACACCTGGTTTGCCCAAATCTTGTATTGCGGTAATATTGCGCGGGTTGCCTTTTTGAATCAGAATGCCTTGATCCCGTTTACAAAAATTGATCACCACAGGCAGGCGATCAAATCGGCGCTCTAGAAATTCGAAATTGTAGTCGTCGTTGCTTTCCTGCAGCAAATGACTGGTGGCCACATGACACAGGCTCCGACGCAGGGCGCTGATGCCGCCCACCGATCCCAGGTTACCGAACACGGCCAAATGCCCCTGATGGCGGCTGTTGTAAATCGACAAGGCCCTCTCAAGCAAAATGTCATTGCTGCCGGCCACAACCAGCAGCCCTTCGTAAGGGGGCAGCGTCTGCTTATTGTGGGGATAGTTGACCGTGCTGGACTCGACCCACTGTTCAACGAGATGCAACGGGAAGATCCATTTTCCGGTTACCTTGGATGCGGGCAGGCCCTTGTCGGCAATCAGGGTGTAGACCATTTTCTCATTGACACCTAAAAATCGGGCCACCGCTTTGGTAGAGAGCATCTGAGTCATGGGATCCCCTTGGTATATCCATTCTGGCGGTCAACGGCTTTTGCCGTTGAAAGATGCTATTCGTATGAATAATGGGTATAAATGTCAACTGAATCATCCAACTGACCCTTAAACAGAATAAAAATAACCAAATATAACTTAAAATTACCAATTCGATCGACGATTCATTTCAACACTACCAAAATCATGCCGTCGGGGAACCGCTGCGCTTTTTTTGAGTTGACGCCCAAGGCGCCTGCCGTATAGATTACCGGAGGCTTCAAATCCCAGAAGGCACTGTCAGCATGCTAAGTGAAAAGCAAAAATTGGACACATTGATGGTGCTGGGGATCGAACTGAACCGCATCCACGATCTGGACATTCTTTTCGAGCGGGTGCTGACGCGGGCGCGTCAATTCGTAAACGCCGACGCCGGGTCGATCTACATACGCGAAGGAGACCGGCTCAAATTTGCCTACTCCCAGAATGCCAGGCTGCAAAAAAGGCTGCCGCCGGGCGATAAGCTGATTTTTTCCACCTTCTCCGTGCCCATCGACCAGAAGAGCATCGCCGGCTACGCGGCAGCCACAGGAAAAATGCTCAACATCCCCGATGTCTACCAGTTGCCGCCCACCAAAAGTTATCAATTCAGCAAAAAGTTTGACGAGGCGTCAGGGTATGTCAGCCGTTCCATGCTCACCATCCCCTTGATGAATTCAAAAAAGAGCGTCCTGGGCATCCTGCAAATTATCAATGCCCAGGATCAGGAAAATCGAATCGTTTCCTTCAGCCAGACCGATGAAAAGGTGATGATGCACTTTGCCGGTATCGCCGCAGTGGCCTTGGCACGCGCCCAGATGACCCGTGCCATGATCCTGCGCATGATACGCATGGCGGAAATGCGGGACCCCAAGGAGACCGGCGCCCACGTCAACCGTGTGGCTGGTTTTTCACTGGAAATTTACGAACAGTGGGCCAAACGACGCAACATTGATCAAAAGGAGATCGACAAGACCCGCGACGCCCTGCACATGGGGGCCATGCTGCATGACGTGGGTAAGGTGGCCATATCCGACTTGATTTTAAAAAAACCGTCGCAGCTTAACTTCGAAGAGTATGAGATCATGAAGCGGCACACCATTCATGGCTCACGGCTTTTTTACAATTTGCAGTCGGATTTCGACGAAGCCGCAGCCATCATTGCCCTGAACCATCATGAGAAATGGGACGGATCCGGTTATCCCGGACATGTCGACCCGCTTACCGGTAAGCCGATCGATGGTCACAACGCCCCCCGCAATGGCCCGCAGCCGGGTAAAAAAGGCCAAGCGATTCCATTATTTGGCAGAATCGTGGCCATCGCCGATGTTTTTGATGCGCTCAGCTCCAAGCGAAGCTACAAAGAGCCGTGGGAAGAAGCCCGCAGCATCGAAATCATCAGCCGCGGCGCCGGTATCCATTTTGATCCCGAGTTGGTGGAGATTTTTATCAACCAACTTGCGTTTATCCGCGCCATTCAAGCCCGGTATGCAGAGCCAGAGACCGAGCCCAAGCCAGACGACGAGTCATTGCCCCAATGATCAATCGATTGATCGCCAACACCCTGCCCTTGCTGCCCAAGCGCCTCGTATGGCTTTTTTCGCGTGCCTACATTGCCGGCGAAACGGTAGAGGAGGCCATGGATGCGTGCCGATTCCTGAACGCCAGCGGCGTCAAGGCCACCATCGACATTCTGGGCGAGTTCATCCAGAATCTGGATGAGGCCGAGAAAAACCGTAATGATTACTTGGCCCTGATTGATACGGCCCAGCGCAACGGCATTGACGGCAACTACTCCATCAAGCCGACCATGTTTGGTCTGCTTATCGACGCTGACGCCTGCTATGGTCATATCCGCAAGATCGTGGGCAGAGCCGCCGAGCATGGCAATTTTATCCGTATCGACATGGAAGATTCCGGATGCGTGGACCTGGAGATAGACCTTTTTCGCCGACTAAAAGCCGAATTTCCCCAACATGTGGGGTTGGTGCTGCAAGCCTATCTGCGTCGTACCCTGGACGATCTCAAGGCGCTCATGGATTTGCACACGCCGTCTGTTGCACTGAACTTTCGGCTCTGCAAGGGAATTTACGTAGAGCCGCCACATATCGCCTTTCAGCGTTACGATGAAATCAATTCCCATTTTCTTAAAGCCCTTGAATTCATGCTGCAACGGGGTATCTACCCGGGCATTGCTACCCATGATCGCGCGCTGGTGGATGGATCCCTAGCGCTGATCGAGCGCTACCAGATTCCCCGACAGGGATATGAATTCCAGATGCTATACGGAGTGACGCCGGAGCTGAGGCGCACCATCGTCGATGCCGGACACACCATGCGCGTTTACGTGCCCTACGGCCGGCACTGGTTTGGGTACTCCACCCGGCGTCTCAAGGAAAATCCAAAAATTGTCAACAGCATCATCAAATCAATGTTGTTTAACCGATAGGCAACCATGACCTCCCCACCTGCAGGCCCCGACGGCAGGGGATACATCCAGCTGCCCGCGTTTACCTGGGATCAACGCTGTTTTGGCTGTGGCAGCGGCAACCCTTACGGTCTGAAAATGCAATTTCACCGCAGGGACGATGAAGTGGCCTCGTGGATTCGTATTCCGGAACATCTGTGCGGCTGGGGCGGATTGGTCCATGGCGGCGTGATCGCCACCATTTTGGATGAAGTCATGAGCTGGACGGCGATTCACCTGGCGCGCCGGCTCATCCTGACCCAATCCATGCAGGTGGCGTTTCTGAAGCCGATTCACACCGGCCAGACAATCAAAGCCGCCGGTAAAATGGAGGCCCGGCTCAGCGAACGCAAAGCCACGTGTAGTGCCCAGATTGTGGATGATACCGGCAGCTGCTGTGCACGGGGACAAGGTGTCTTTGCCTTGTTCACTGCATCTGCCGGCCGGCGAATGAAAATCATCGATCCGGCAATCATCGATGGATTCGAGCGGTTTCTATCGGCACCACCGGCGGCTGATCCGTCGCCACCGCGCCAACAGGATTGAACCAGGCATCACTGCAAACCGGCGCTCAAGGATTGCAGATCCTACCGACGGCGGTCGTTGGTGCCATGCTCGATGCGGGATTCGTATCGGCCTGGATGAAAACCCCTGAGTGAGGCCAACCGGCCATATCCACTGCGGCTTTCGGCCATGTCAGAATATACCCAGGAAAGGACCCTGTGCAGCCAGCTATCGCACCCAGCACCCTGGAAGTTTTTTCGGACTACGTCTGACCCTGGTGCTACTTCAGTACCGGGCGTATTGACCGACTCATGGCCGAATTTGAACTCCAGATCAAATGGACCGCCTTTCCCCTGCACCCGGAGACGCCGCAGTCGGGGCAGACCTTGGAGGCGTTGTTTGCCGGTCAATCGGTGGACATTCCCGCCATGCTGGCCCGCCTGCGCCAGGTGGCTCGCCAGCTGAACCTGCCCTTTGGTGATCGGAAAATGACCTTCAACAGTCGCCTGGCCCAAGAGTTGGGCAAATGGGCCGAAGCGCAGGGCCGTGGCGAGGCGTTTCACAAGGCCGTTTTCCTGGCCTATTTCGAAAGCGGCGAGAACATTGCCCTTCAGCCGGTTTTGCTCCGGCTGGCCACTGCGGTCGGCCTGAACCCGGATGCGGCTCAAGCGGTCCTGGATCAGCGGACCTATCATGGTGCCGTGGAACAGGATTGGCTGCGTTCGCGTCGAAAGGGAATTCACGCCGTGCCAACCTTTGTTCTCGACGATCGGCAGCTGGTGGGGGCCCAGTCATACGCGGATCTGGAAAGGTTGGCCGTATCCGCCGGCGTCGCCCGGCGAATCTAATGCGACCCTGCATGCCACCCGCGACGCCCAAAGGTCTGCTGCCAAAGCACCGCTTTTTAACGGGGGTGTTCCGATGAAAAAAATACTCTTTTGCGTTCTCGTTTTCTTTATCGTCCTATCATCAAATGCCCGGGGCGACCTGACCGGCCGCTGGTCATGCAATGACGGCGGCACCTATTATTTGCGCCAGACCGACCAGATGGTCTACTGGTATGGCGAGGCCGCCCGATCACAACCGGCATGGTCCAATGTATTTATCGGCCGGTTGCGTCAAGGCCGCATTGAAGGCAGCTGGACCGATGTGCCCAAGGGACGGACCGCCGGTGGCGGCCAACTGGACCTGGTCATCGATGACAGTGGCAACCGATTGCGGGCAGTCACCAAGACCGGCGGCTTCAGTGGCTCCAGGTGGGTTCGACTGGCAGCGCCACGCTCGTCAGACCGGCCGTTGAAGCCCCTTTGGCCGTCAACAGGTGAGGACTGTGTGAAATTCGATCCGGCCAGTGTGGATGTCAGCCGAGTAGCGGGGCGCTGGAAAATCGTTGATCGTGAGCACTGGCTGTTTGATTTCGGATCGGATCAGACCGCCGCCAAAACAGCCCTGGCCGTTATCCGATACTATCGGTTGAACCGGTCGTGTTTCATCGGCCGTCGGGATCGCTCTTTTTCCTATATGCTGGCCCAAGGCGGCAGCCCATCGGGAGCCATGACCGGTGAAGACTGCCTTGCCTTCGACCCGCACCGACTCACGGTGGCCAATATTGGCGGCAGCTGGAAAATCGGTTCCAGCAGGCAATGGCTGTTTGATTGTGGAAAATCGGAAACCCGCGCGCGACAGGTATTGGCTGTTATCAAGCAGCATGGTTTTACCCATTCCTGTGTTGTCGGCCGGCCCAATCCCGATTTCACCTATCTGCGTCGCTGAAATAGAAAAGATCAGTCGTCAGCAAGGGCACGACTGATCACGGCAGGTGGGAATCCCCGCCCAGCTAAAAAGCGGTAGGCGATCCGACGCCGTCTCAGCGGATCGGCTTCACGATTCAGCCGCAATGCCTTTTTAACCAGCATGCGTCGGGCGTTTTGCTCCTGGGCCGTCTCGTCGCCGCAGTGGCCCAACGCCTCTTCGATTAAGGCGCCATCCAGCCCTTTTTGCATCAGGGTGTGGCGAACACGAAGCGGGCCGTATCCTTTGTCGACAAGCTGGCCGGCGAGGCTCATGGCTGTTTTGGAATCGTCGATATAGCCCAATTCGTTGCATCGCGCCAGGGCAGATTCGATGGCGGCAGCATCGAATCCTTTGTGACGCAATTTGACCTGAAGTTCATTGCGGGTATGGTCCCGCCGTGACAGGATTCGAAAGGCACTGTCCAAACAACGGGAGCGTTTTACAAAGGCGGATGGTGGCAACGAATCTTTTTCCATATTCAATGCTTCCAACCATCGCAGCAGAAGACCTGGCTGCGTGTGGGAGGTGGCTTTTCCAATGATTTTTACACCAGCAGAGAGGAGTTACCATGTCACAACGGTTTATCATGACCGCTTTCGGCGAGGACCGGCCCGGCATCGTGGCTGATGTCACTGAAATGCTTTATGAAAACGGCTGCAATTTGGAGGATACCTCCATGACCCTGCTGGCCGGGGAGTTCACCCTGATTCTGCTGTTTACTGCCGCATCGATAGATGCCGAGGAAGCGCTCACCAGGGCCTGCCGCCGCCTGGAGCAGGAAAAAGGCATCTCCGCCTTTCTGCGCCCACTGGCTGAGCGGCAACCGGCTCCGTCCAACGGCTATTTCACCCGCACCATCCATGTTGAAGGGCTGGATCAGGCGGGCATCGTGTTCAAGGTCAGCCGCTATCTGGCCGACAACCGAATCAATATCGTCAATCTCACGTCCCGGGTCAAGGCGTCGCCAGAAAGCGGCACCGCCATGTACGTGATGGACATGTTGGTTCAGATTCCCGATGAAACGGCCATGGCGCCCATCGAGAGCGGCCTGGCCGATGTCGCCGATGCACTCAACGTGGATATCTCGATGTCGGGCGAATGACACCGATCGGCAGCACCGATTGAAGAACCTTCCAGCAAGCTGCGAGGAATCGTCGAGCGTAAAAAATGCTGCCTATTTTGTATTCGCTCGCTAACCCCGCCGCTTCGATGAGCGGGATCTTTGCTTGGCTTCGACAAGCGACGGGGCATGGGCTCGCTCTTGCGGTTCAGCCATGGGCACCGGCATTGACGGGCAATCGTGCCCATCGATAGGCGTCGATCAGCTTTGTATCAGGCTTTGGCCGGTCATCTGTCGCGGTTTTTTCAAGCCCATCAACGCAAGTAGGGTGGGAGCGATATCCCCCAGGCGACCGTGACGCAATACGGCGTCTTTGCGTGTGTCGTCTATCAGCAGCAGCCGGACGGGGTTGGTGGTGTGGGCCGTGTAGGGCCTGCCGTCCGGGTCGGACATTTTTTCGGAATTGCCATGATCGGCGGTCACCAAGGCCACACCTCCCTGTTCAAGCAGTTTGTCCAATACCCGCTGCAGACAGCGGTCCACGGTTTCGCAGGCCTTAACGGCGGCGGCCATGACACCGGTATGCCCGACCATGTCCATGTTGGCAAAGTTGAGCACAACGAAATCGTACCGGCCTGATTCCAAGCGGGATAGGACTTCATCCGTCACCTGAGGCGCGCTCATCTCCGGCTTCTGGTCATAGGTGGCCACATCACGGGGAGAGGGGATCAGGCAGCGATCCTCGTTTTCAAAAGGCGTCTCTTCGCCACCGTTGAAAAAGTAGGTCACGTGGGCGTATTTCTCGGTCTCGGCGATTCTGAGCTGGCGCATCCCATGGCGGCTGAGGACCTCTCCCAGAATCATCTCCAGATGCACCGGACCAAAAGCCACCGGTAGATCGAAGTCTTCATCGTAAAGGGTCATGGTGGTGTAGGTGCATAAATCCGGCGTCACCCGGCGCTTGAATCCAGCAAACCCGTTTTCGGTAAATGCACGCGTAATTTCCCGGGCGCGGTCGGCGCGGAAATTGAAAAAAATGATGCCGTCGGTGTCCCCGACCGTCCCGACCGGCTTGTTCTGGTTGTCGACCATCACCAAGGGCCGCACAAACTCATCCGTTTCGCCGCTGGCGTACGCCGATTCAACAGCCGCCACCGGGTCGGTTTCACCGCGGCCGTCGCCCTCGGTGTAGAGCCGGTAGGCTTTT
>JASFFF010000008.1:0-22040 GCA_050124445.1 Desulfosarcina sp. | reverse complement strand
TCTTGATCAACATGCCGACGACCCATGGCGGCGTCATCCCCCCAGCCACCCTTTTCCAAGAAATCCTGGTAGCTGCCGTCGAACAGCCGTGCGCTGACGTCGTCAAAAACAATCAGTCGGTCGGCCAAGGCGTGCAGGAACATCTCGTTGTGGGTCACCATGATCAGGGCGCCGTCAAAATTGTCGAGGGCCGCCAGCAGGGCATCACAGGCATCCATGTCCAGGTGATTGGTGGGTTCGTCCAGCATCAGCAGGTTCACCGGGGTCACCAGCAGTTTTCCCAGCATTACCCGGCTTTTCTCACCACCGGAAAGCACGCTGATCTTTTTTAGTGCGCTGTCGCCTTCGAACATCATGGCGCCGCAGATATTGCGGGCTTTCAGACGGTCCACATCCGGCTGGGCATAGAGAATTTCCTCCTCTACCGTCCGGCTGTCCACCAGGCTCTGAACATTGGTCTGTTCGAATACCCCGTGTTCGACTTGCGGATTGTAGGTCGTTTTGCCGGCAGCCGGCGCCAGGTGACCGGCAAGCACCTTGAGCAGGGTGGTTTTGCCTTTGCCGTTTTTGCCGATGATGCAGATTCGCTCGCCGGCCAGCAGGGAAAAGCTCAGATCGTCGAACACGGGCCGACCGGCCCCCCAGGCAAAGGAAAGGTTTTCCACATGCAGCACCTGCTTGGCCTTGAATGGCTTGCTGCGAAAAGAGAATTCTAGCCCCTTGATTTGCTCCAGTTTGTCTTTTTTCTCCATCTTGGCCAAGGTCTTGATCCGAGACTGCACCATGTTGGCCAGTCGGGCCTTGGCCCGGAACCGGGTTATGAACAGGCGGATTTCCTTTTCGCGGCGTTCGTCGTTCAGTCGGGTTTTTTCATAAATCTCCTCGTCTTGTGCGATGCGCTCGTAGTACTTCTGCGTGTTGCCGGCGATCTTGCGCGCCTTTTTACGGTGGATGCCGACGATATGGGTAACCAGCTTGTCCATGAAGCCCCGATCGTGGGTGATCAGCATCAATTCGTGGGGCCAGGCCACCAGAAAGTTTTCTACCCAACGGATGGAGGTGATGTCCAGATAGTTGGTGGGTTCGTCCAAGAGCAATAGGTCCGGCTCCGAAACCAGGACTTTGGCCAGGTTGAGCCGTACCTGAAACCCACCGGAAAAATCGTGCGGGTTCCTGACCATGTCGCCATCGGAGAACCCCAAACCAGCTAAAATCCTTTCCACCTTCCAGTGGTGGTCCTTTTCCGATGCCGTCAAGCCTTTCATGCCCTCGGCCAGTACGGTATTTTCGGTGAACCGGATGTGCTGCTCTACGTGACCGATTCGATACCCCTTGGGCATGGTGATGGCGCCTGCATCATAGCCCGCTTCGCCGACAATGATGCGAAACAGGGTGGACTTGCCGTGGCCGTTGCGGCCCACCAATCCCACGCGTTCCTTGGAATTGATCTTGAAGCTGACGCCGTCGAACAACTCGCGGCCGCCGAAGCTTTTGTGAAGGTTGTCGATACTGATCATAATATATATTGACGACTTTAAAATAGGATGCAGGGAGGTATAAATGAAGGCGGCACCGCTGTCAATCTCGGGCCAGCAGACGCAGCTGACGTCGAACCCACAGCCGGCCCAGGCGTCCGACCAGGTTTGCCAGGGCCAGGCTCAAAGGAAGGGTGTTTGCCGCCAGCGGTGACAGGTAGCACAGGCGGATCAGGCTGTCGTAGAGGGTCCGAATGTCGGCCGCATCGATGGTTAGCATGGCTCCGCAGCGATCGAATCCCCACGGGCCGGCCATCCTGGCGGCGGTGGCCGCGTCGTGGATGCGGATGCGGGCCCGGCAGGGGCCGGCGGGGTCATAGGGCGCTGCTTTGGAGGTCGTCAGCGCCTTTGCGGCTGCCCGCGCCAGGGTCTTGCGCCATCCGTCCGCATCCAGTTTTTCCGGGGAGATACGTTTGTCGATAGGGAGGGTCTGGATGCCCGCGATGCGTTCCTCTGCCTGGGCGCAGGCCACCGGACAGCCGGAAAAGAAGATGGTGGGGATGCCGAAGGGGGCCAGGGCGGCGGCAAACAGCTCCACCTCTGCCAGGGGGCGGCCGTTGACCGTCAACTCAACCAGGCGTGAGGTCAAGGTATGGGCCAGGAAGCCGTCGGTGCCCGCAGCCGCGTGCATACCGATCATCATGGCCGCATCCACGCCTTGCGGCTTGCCCAGACCTGGTATGGGCCCCCGGCGGTAGCCGCAAACAATGCGGGCGCGCGAATCGATCATTTCGGGCAGCAGGTTGTAGCCGGTGCGGTGGAAATCCTGGACCGTTACCTGGCGGACACCGCTGGAAAACAGTCCTTTGACCAGAGCGTTCACATCGCGGGACATGGCCGCACAGGCCCGCGCCCAGGGCCTGGTTAAAAAGGATGAAGCCCGGTAGCTGCCGCAGCCGCTGCTGCCTTCGATGTCGGCAATCACCAGAAGGTGTTGAAACGGATTTGTCTCAGGCTTTCGATTCACCGGGTTGTCGATCGCCATGCTTCTCCCACTCCTGAACCTCACCCTCTTCCACGTTCTCCCAGCCGGTGATCATGGCCTTGACATGGGCGGTGATGGTGTGTCCGGTGGTGGTCATGTAAACGTGCATGATCACAAAGCACAGGATGGCGAAGGCACCGGCCATATGAATTAGGGCGATCATATCCAGTGAGAGCCAATTCAGCCCCCAGGCCTTCCAGGAGTTGTATCCCCAGTACAGAAATCCGGAAAGCATTTGCACAGGGAGCAGGAAGGCGGCTAGTGACAGGTACGCGATCCGCTGAAGCGGGTTGTGTTTGGCATCCTTGCGTTTGGGCACCGGATGGCTTTCGCCTTTGAAGATGCCCCAGCTGTAGTAGTGGATTACCTGGAACATCTTCTTGGTGGTGGGGATGTACTGCTTCCACTCACCGGTGGTGAAGATCCAGAAGACAAAAAAGGCGAATGCAATCAGCCAGGTAAGGCCCACGAAATTGTGTACATCCACGGCCTGGCTGAATCCGAGGAAAGCAAACGTGCCATGCACTTCGAAACCCGTTATCAGCAGAACGAAGATCAGCGCCATCTGCAGCCAGTGCCAAAAGCGTTCGTAGCGGGTGTAGAGGTAGGTGTTGACCATCTTTTTCATGGACATGATTACTTGTCCTCCTTTTTGCCGTTAGTGAACATGCGGGTCAGGCCGTGCAGACCCACACCCAGCAGGTGACCCAGCACCAGTATCCAGCCGATGGAATCCAGGAGGGAAAACTTGTCCCTTCCGGGCATATAGAAACCGGCCAGATTTCCCAGACGGCTGTCGTTCCGGGTGTGACACTCGTTGCAGGCCACCACGTTCTCCTTGGGTGCCACCATATGCGTGATGGGAAAGACGTAGGTGGTATCCACAAAGTCGAACTCGCCGGAGAAGGGGATGTCCAAGGTCGCATTGCCTTTGGTGAGGGCACGGTCCCAATCAAGGGTTTTCCAGTACCCGTCGGGGCCGGAGAGCATGGGGGCCAGCAGGGTCTTGTGAACCTTGTCGTAAGGCTGTCTGCCGCGATGCACCTTGAAGGGGAAAATACGTGCGTTGTCATCATCCCGTGATCCCACCGGATGGCTCACCCGGACGACCTGACCTGGATCGATGGGGTCCCTGGCGGTGGTGCTGTTGATGGATCCGTTGTACCAGAAATATTCCGGTTGAACGTTTTTGGCCCACTTCATCTGTCCCTTGATGGAGAGGTAGTCGTGCTTACCGAATTCGTCCTTGGTCTTGTAAGGCTTGCCATCTTTGAGTTTTCCCGACTGGGACCAGTCCCAGGACATCTTGGTGGGGTTGACTCGGGCAAACGTGGGGATGTGGCAGCTTTGACAGGCCACCTTGTCCGTGTGGTCGTTGGCCTTTGAATCGGCCTTGTGCGGGGTGCTGCTGTGGCAGGATTCGCAGGTGATCTTGGTGGTAAGATCGTCTTCGATCAGGCTCTTGCGGTCCGTCGCGGCCGGCTTTGTGTAGACCCGGCCGTCAATGTTGTGCAAGGCCGTGGTATGACAGCGGGTGCAGGTAAAATTGCGGCCGTCGGCATCCATATGAACATCCAGGGCCTTGTTGGGTTTGGTCAGCGAGGTATCCAAATCGCCGTGTTTGACGCCATCTCCGCCGCCGCCCTTGAAATGGCAGGATCCGCAATTTTGGCGTTCGGGCCGAACCACGGACTGCACCGCGGCTTGAATGGTGCCACGGATTTCGTCGGCGATTTCCTGCTCTTCGGGATCGTCCGAACCGTCGAAGGCGTTCAGGTCCTCAAAGGACTCCTCCCAGCTGATAATCTCTTGGCCATGGCAATTGAGGCAGTTGATCGCCTCGGTTTGGTTGCCCCAGCCAGGGTGGCAGCTCAGGCAGCCCTTGTCCTGCATGTTGTTGGCCGAGATGCAGAAGTTGTTGATGGAATCGCCGCCTTTGCCGTGAACGCTGCCGGTTTCGGTCGTATAGGCCTCCCAGGTCCAGTGAATGGTCTTATGAAACTGGTTAGCCGCTTC
Organism: Desulfosarcina sp.; assembly: GCA_050124445.1. Lineage (GTDB taxonomy): Bacteria > Desulfobacterota > Desulfobacteria > Desulfobacterales > Desulfosarcinaceae > Desulfosarcina. The sequence continues at coordinate 17,504 of JASFFF010000008.1, read as the reverse complement.
GGTGTGGCAGGAGAGACAGGCTTGGGTCACTTCAGGACCGGAGCGAAAATCCTTTTGCAGGGCTTCGATTTGGGAATGGTCCGTGGTGATCCACAATTGTTTGCCCTTGGTTGCCTGGTCTGCCATGGTACGGCCCGGCGCGCGTTCTTCCGCATCAGCCGTCGCGCCTATGGCATTAGAGGACCATCCCCATGCGAGCGTGAAAAGAAGCAGGGTGCACAGACCAAACCATCGGCTCGCTTTGGTTGACTTCATTGTTTCCCCCTATGGGTCGGTTGGTAATTGGGTGTTAGCTGAACAACCGTCAAACCATCGGCGGTTCGGCGGCCGCTGGCCAAACGAACAGCTGCCGAACGGCGGAATTGAGCCGCAGAAGAAGGTTTGGCAACCGAAACTCGGATGCGAAACGCGCAACGACTCAATTCTGTTTGCGTGTCGGCTACAACGGTTGTTTTTTCAGGGTAAACGACCCATCTTTTTTGATGGTCATTTCACCGTCTACGTAAAAGACGTTTTTCAATTCCGGCCGCACATCCTGTACCATGTAGAAGGCCTCACCGCTTCGGGCGCCCGTGCCGCAGATAAAGACGACGGGTTTGTTAGCGGGCAGGCTCTTGATCTTGGCCTCCAAGTCGTCGATGGGGATGTTGACCGCCGTTTTCAGGCTGCCTTTTTTGTACTCATCCGCATCGCGCACATCCACCAGATAGACCGCTTCAGGGGATTCGCTGACCAGCCGTTTGAACTCGCCATGATCAATGCTGCCCTCCTCTTCACCGGCTTTGATGGACGAGGCGGCAACGGCAGTTGTGGATGCACCGGCGTAGGCCTTCCAGGCAGGATAACCTTCGGAGAAAACCTTGACGTTGGTGTATCCCATGTCAATCGCCTTGGCGGCACTTTTATGGCTTAGCTTGCATTTCAATCCACCGCAATAGAAAACCACCAGTTTGTTTTTTTCTGCGGGCAGTTGATCCTTGAACGTGTCGAACTGCATATCTGGAATGCTGATAGCTGTAGGCAAGTGGCCTTGATCATATTTCTTGCGCTTGGGCCGTGAGTCCACCAGGATCATGTCGCCGCCCTTGTCGATCTGTCCCTTGACCCATTCGGCCGATACCGACGGGTAGTGGGATTTTTTCGCCATCCACGCCGGGTAGCCTTCGGCAAAGACCTTGACGTTGGTATAGCCCAATTTTTCAGCTTTTTTAGCCGACTTGTGGCTCAGCTTGCACTTCACCCCGCCACAGTAATAGATCAGGAGCGTATTTTTATCCGCCGGCAGTTTGTCGATCATCTTGTCGAACTGGCTATCCGGGATGCTGACGGCCATGGGGATGTGCCCCTTGACATATTTGGGCCGATAGGGGCGTGCATCGATTAGCATGACACCTTCTGTCATGGGTATGGTCATGTGCTGCTCGACGAAGGCCATATCCACGATATCGTGAAAGGGCTCGAATGCTGGCTCGGCCGCCGCGTCAGCCGGCTTGACCGCTTGCTGCGTCGTGGTGCACCCGGTGAGGGCAGCCGTGAGAAAACACATCGCAAATACAATGCAAAAGACACGTCGGAACATGATTAACTCCTTCGGGATTGGGTTAGGTTAACGATTCGATTCATCAGCACTACTTGCATTTGGCAGGCGTGGGTGAATCCGACGCGTGATCATGCAGGTAGGTATATATGTCGCTCAAGTCCTTTTCAGAGAGACTGGCCCATTCCGGTTGGCAGCCGAACTGGGCAAAATCCTGAGAATCGAATGTCTGCGTCCACTGTGCTTGGGTTTTGGTGTCCGGACTGACCGGTGGCTTGGGGGAATCTACTTCGCCGCGCTGCATACAAGCTTTGTAAACCTTGCGATAGGTGTATTTGCCTTTGCGCTTGTTGCCCCGCTCCATGGCGTAAGCAGCACCGACGGCTGAAAATAGAAAGATCACTGCGATTACAAAGAAAAGTCCTTTTCTCAACATGTTGCCTCCTTTAGCAAATAGAATGATACAATGTTTTACATTTTTAAAAGACCAGGTGACGGTGGGCTCCAGCCAGTATTTCGGCGTTTTCGGCTTGGGTGGCGAAATTTGCTTTGGTTACACCCGGCACTTCATGTTCCCGGCCATCTAGACCATTGGCCCGAAAACTGAAATCACAGATCCGCAAAGCCGCCTTGCCCACCAGTTTTTTGAACTCGGGTTGAACCGTCAGCAGCACTCCGCGGCCGGTGAAAAATAGACACACCCGCTTGTCTTTCTCGAAAGCCGCTGATGTTAGATTTACTAAATAATCTAAATGTTTGTCAGTGCTGACAAGTATGGCCAGATCGTCCGTTTCACGGCTTGCCGCTTTGTCTTCAACCGCTACCACCAACAGATCACCTTATCGCTTTCGAAGATCTGGTCAACCAGTGCTGACCAGTCCACTGGATTATCATAAAGCATGACCACACTCGTCGGATCTTCCATACTCATCACCACGGACAGTTTTTCCACCGTCTCATCGGGCTCTGATTTCAGGATGTGAAGAATCTTCATCGATCTCTATGATAGCTTGGCATCCACTTAAAACGGAATGATGATATCCGCTTGGCGGATTTTATCTGCCGCCCGCGCCATGCTCAAATGGGTGAAACCATACTTAGCGGCATTTTCCGAGTTGTTGGAATACCGCTTGCCCCCGATTTGGTCCATGAGGGTCATGTTCTCACGAAAGTCGTCATGCATGTCTTCAATTTCATGATGCAAGACAAACATTTGAACAGACATGCCGGCCAACAGCAGGCCGACGCTGGTGCGCAAGCCTTCGTATTGCTGTTGTGCGTCCTTGACGATGATGGCTGCCCGATGCACCGTAAATCACCTTCGCGTGTGTTATCCCCGGTGAATCCCAACTGGTTGCAACTTGGTGAGCAATGCATATGCCAATTGTTTGACCTGGTCGGTAAAATGTATAGTTGCCTATAATTAAATAGAATTTTTACATTAAAACAGACTTGCATAATTGTATTTGGCGATTTAAGTTAGCAGGTGTTAAGTTAACAGGTAAACATGTTGCCCTTTGAGGGTTAACACTTTGGAGAGGCATTATGGATATAGCCAAATATTGGAAAACCATTGTAGACACCTTACAAGACGGCTTGATGGTTGTGGATCCCCGAGGCAAGATAATCGCCGTCAATCCGGCAGCCGAGCGGGTTACCGGGTACAAATCGGAAGAACTGGTCGGTCAATCATGCAGGGTGCTGAACTGCACCGGATGTGAAATTATCGGTAAGGGGGCCGGTAAAAATTGGTGTGCCCTGTTCAACAAAGGCCGCATAAAAGAAAAGCAATGCCTGATTACCAACAAAGATCGCCACACGGTGCATATTATTAAAAGCGCCTCCGTACTGCGGGATGAAAATGGCGACATCATCGGCGCTGTGGAGACCCTGACCGACATCAGCGATAAGATCCGTCAGCAGCAAGAGATCAGCAACCTGCGAAAAACATTTTATCTTGATGAGGGCTACCACGGCATCCTGGGCAAGACCCAGGTGATGCTCAACCTGTTCGAAATGATCGAAAATGTGGCCCAGTCGGACACCCCGGTGATGATTCAAGGCGAAAGCGGTTGCGGCAAAGAGCTGGTGGCACGGGCCATTCACCGGGCCAGCGGACGCAGCGACAAGCCCTATATCAAGGTCAATTGTGCGGCTCTCAACGAGAACCTATTGGAAAGCGAACTGTTCGGGCATGTCAAGGGGGCCTACACCGGTGCCGATCGCACCCGCATGGGGCGTTTTGAAGCCGCCCACGAAGGCACCATTTTTTTAGACGAGATCGGCGACATCCCCCCCGCCATTCAGGTGAAACTGTTGCGCGTTCTCGAAGACCGAAAAATTGAACGAGTGGGGGACAACAAGCCCATCTCTGTGGATGTACGGGTGATTACAGCGAGCCACAAAAACCTGGAAGCGCTGATTGAGCAGGGTGTGTTCCGCGAGGACCTATACTTTCGAATCAATGTATTTCCCCTGTTTTGCCCGCCTTTGTCCCGGCGCCGCGAAGACATTCCGCTGATTGCTCAGAGCTTTATCCGTCGCAATGCCGTCAGCAGCGGCAAGAAAATACTTGGGTTGACCCCGGATGCGCTGGAAGCACTGACTGAATACGATTGGCCCGGCAATGTCCGCGAGCTGCGCAACGCCATCGAGTACGCCTTTGTCCTCTGCCAAAGCGGAGGGATCGATGTGCAGCATCTGCCCCACAAGATCGTCAATGATACCGGTGGTGTGCCGGAAACGTGCGAGCTGGACCCAGACTGCCTCAAAGACCGCCAGAATTTCATCGATGTCTTGAGGCAGGCCGGAGGCAATCAGTCCAAGGCTGCCCGAATGCTGGGGGTCAGCCGTGTGACCGTTTGGAAACGGATGAAGAAATTCGGAATTGATATCAAACAGGATGTCGTCTAAACAGGCTCTGGCTGGCAAAGTCCATCAAAGCGTTGACAATCATACCACGATGTGGCAACAAATCCCTTTTAGTCGTCTACTCGTCATAAAGCCGCCATCAGGAGCTGGTCGCCATGCGTGCCAAAACATTCAGTAAGTATCGCAAGAAGCTCAAGAAGACCCAAAAAGAGATGTCGCAACTGCTGGGCACCTCCATCAAGGCCATCCACAGCTACGAGCAGGGCTGGCGGTCGATTCCCGTGCATGTGGAGCGTCAGCTCTACTTTCTGCTCACGCGTAAAATGCTGGGTTCCGACGGTGTTCAGCCGTGCTGGAAATTGCGATCATGCCCTGAGGAGCAACGAGAGCGATGTCCGGCCTGGGAATTTTCCTCGGGCGATCTGTGCTGGTTCATCAGCGGGACCATCTGCGACGGGACCGTCCACGGTTCCTGGAAGGAGAAAATGGAACTGTGCCGAAGCTGCCATGTGTTTAAGGATACTCTGGCCAAAGTCGAAGGGGAGTGACGGTCGGGCAGCTGGGTGACCAAGCCGCCTTGCCTGACACCGCAACCGGCATTGTCCGCGACGCACTTACCAACAGCTGCCCGTCTTAAATTTTCTTAACTCGTGCCCATCCATAAATGGCCAATTTGTCCGATATCTGCGTTATGCTCAAAATTTTATTCTCGGAATATCAACCATATGTACCCCATGGGCACTTCCTGCGGGGCGCCTATGGATAAATTATTCCCAGGCCTTGATCTCGACCAAAATTACCTATTTCTGGATGACCACTAACTCACATTGCTGTTCCAACAGAGACGATCCGAGCGTATGCCATGAGTGAATACATCCGGCACGATCAACAAGGGGTGTCGGTGGGCAGGGTCGACAAGCAAGCCTTCACCTTTGCCGATTCGCCGTCACCCATGAGGCTGGCCTGCGGCGCAACCATCGGTCCGGTGACCCTTGCTTATGAAACCTACGGCCATATCAACGACACCGGTACCAATGCCATTTTGATTCTGCACGCCCTTTCCGGGGACGCCCACGTAGCAGGCACTCACAGTGACAGTGACGACAAGCCGGGTTGGTGGGATTTTATGGTGGGCCCGGGCAAGGGAATTGACACCGACCATTATTTCGTCATCTGCTCGAATATCCTTGGTAGCTGTATGGGGTCAACCGGTCCGGCATCCATTGATCCAGCCACTGGAAAACCATATGGATTAAATTTTCCAGTGGTTACCATTGGGGACATGGTGAGGGCACAAAAACAGCTCATGGATCATCTGGAGGTAACCCGGCTTCATGCAGTGATCGGCGGATCCGTGGGCGGCATGCAGGCCCTGGAATGGAGCGTCAGCTACCCGGATATGATCGAATCGGCGGTACTTTTGGCCACCACCACCCGGCACAGTGCTTTGGCCATCGCCTTCAACGAGGTGGCCAGGCAGGCCATCATGGCCGATCCCAACTGGAACGGCGGAGATTACTACACCGGGAAGAAACCCGACCTGGGGTTGGCCTTGGCGCGCATGATCGGGCATATTACCTACCTATCCGACGAATCCATGCGCTTGAAATTCGGGCGTCGGCTTCAGGACAAAGCCGATTTTTCATTTAATTTCGATGCGGATTTCCAGGTGGAAAGCTACCTGCGCTATCAGGGTCGCAAATTTGTCGATCGCTTCGACGCCAATGCCTTTTTATACATCACCAAGGCGGCGGATTATTTTGACCTGGAAAGACATCACGGGGAAGGTTCGGCAGTGGCTGCCTTTTCGGCTGCTCGCTGCCGGTTTTTGGTGGTTTCCTTCACCTCCGACTGGCTCTATCCGACCTACCAATCCCGGGAGATGGTCAAAGCCATGAAGAAAAACGGGCTGGCGGTCAGTTTTTGCGAGATTGAGGCTCAATGGGGACACGATGCCTTCCTTCTGCCCAGCGATCGGCTGGCCGGCATTATGAAGGGGTTTTTGGATGGCGACAACGGCGTGTAATGCCAGCAACGGCATTCGCTACGACCTGCAACTGGTGGCCTCCTGGATCCCACACGGGGCGCGGGTTCTGGGTTTGGGATGCGGTGACGGGACGTTGCTGCACCATCTCAAGACCCACAAAAATGCGATCTGCACCGGAATCGACAAGGATGAAGCCTGTGTGGCCCGCTGCATCCAGCGCGGGTTGACCGTTTTGCAAGGGGACATCAACATAGAAGTCCGGGATTACCCGGACAACGCCTTCGACTATGTGATCCTGGCCCAGACCCTGCAGCAGATCTATGAACCGGCGCCGCTGATCCGCGAGATGCTGCGCATCGGCAGGCAATGTGTGGTTAGCTTTCCCAACTTCAGCCATTGGCGGGTGCGCTCGATGCTGATGGTGACCGGGCATGCACCGGTGACGCCGCAATTGCCCTACCAGTGGCACGACACGCCCAACATCCGGGTGATCACCCTGTCCGATTTCAGGCGATATGCCCGGCAAGTGGGATTTAACATTCTAAAAGAGGTGGCGATCGATACGGACCGGCAGGACCGCTCCGGGCGGATCGTCCGTTATTGGCCCGATCTGCTGGCCACCTACGGCCTGTTTCTGATCGCCAAGGAGAGACCGTGAAAATTGTATCCATTGCGGTCAGCCGCAAAAAAGGAACCCGCAAGACCCTCGTGAATCGGGCCAAGGTAATTGAAAACCATGGCCTCGAAGGGGACGCGCATGCCGGGCCATGGCATCGCCAAATCAGTTTCCTGGCCTCGGAAAGCATCCAGCTGGCGAGAGATCTGGGGCTCAGGGTGGATTTTGGAGATTTTGCCGAAAACGTGGCCACCGAGGGCATCGATTGGAAGCACCTACCGGTGGGCACACAAGCCAAACTGGGGTCGGAGGTGATCGTAGAACTTTCCCAGATCGGAAAAACCTGCCATAAACCCTGTGCCATCTACTACCAGGCCGGAGATTGCATCATGCCCCGGGAAGGCGTTTTCGCCCGGGTGATCAGCGGGGGAGAAATCGCCTGCGGGGATCGCGTTGTGCTCGTCGGGGCATCCGGCTGATGCATTCTCTCAGCCGTTGACAACCTGCCTTCATTCTTGTCGACGTGGTATCCGACCCTATCGGCAGTAGGTGATGCAATAGGCATCGCCAAACAGCCAGGCCCTAAAAAAATACCACAATGTGGCAATTTTTCCTTGACAGGCCGACAGGATGCCTATATTTTACATCTACACCCCATATGTATTACTCAATCCCTCTACCCTTGGCGGCTCTGCTAAACTACCCCACACCAGCAGAGCCGCTCCTCTTTTTTGAATTTCCGGCCATAGGCCGGAAAGGCAAAAGTACGTCAGTAGGTAAACAGTTGCGGTTGTGACCGGGTGCAAAGACCCCGGTTTGAAGACGGCCAATCAGTATGGCACAATGGCGGATGGGAGGAAAATTGCTTGTATGAAATCATTTGAGTCACTGTTTGCCGAGCTCAAGCACAAGGCTGCGAGTAAGGATGTGCGGTCGGGTACCGTCAAGCAGTTGGAAAAAGGCATCCATGCCGTCGGTAAAAAAGTCATCGAAGAGGCCTGTGAGGTATGGATGGCGGCCGAACATGAGGGCCGTGAACGAACTGCCGAAGAGATATCGCAACTGCTTTACCATGTGCAGGTGATGATGGTGGCTTGTAATTTGGAATTGGAAGATGTCTACCGCTATTTGTAAATGCAATAACCCGCCTTGCCGAACAAAGGACCCCTTGCCGAAATCGGAGCCAAGGGAATCATCGTCACTGATATCCGTGCCAGCAGGATTGAATCAATTCACACCGTTTTATAATCGTTGAAGCGCTTCAAATCATCAGCCAGCCACGCGTCAGGCTGGACAGGCAATGAGTTACGCCGACCCGAATGGTTCTGCGCAAGCAATCTCGATGCGTCCAGACAAGCGTTGAAAAAACGGAATCGGTTGTTAGCTTTACCACATCGTGGTATAATATAATCATTTAGCGCCTTGGAGCGAGATTCGACTTACACCCATGCACATGAGGACAGCCCCATGAATTGGCGCTGCAAAAGATTGCACCTCTTTCTATTGGTCTTGCCCCTTGTGTGGTCCGCGTGCGCAAATCAGGCAGAAACGGGCCAGGCCCAATCTGTATCTGCTTCTCAGTTCAAACAGATACTTGATCGGCATTTCGGCGATCCTGAAGTGGTGCTTATAGACATCAGAACAGCCAAAGAGTTCCGTGGCGGACATATCCAGGGGGCGGTTTTGCTGGATTACCATGCACGCGATTTTGTCAGGCGTCTCAAGACCCTTGAGCGGGAAAAACGCTATTTGGTTTACTGCCGCAGCGGTAACCGTAGCGCCAAGAGCCTGGCCATTTTCAACAAGCTAAATTTCGTCCATGTCCTGCACCTGGAGACGGGTATTCGCGGATGGGTACAGGAACGGTACCCGGTGGTGCGCTGATCTTCGGATATATTTGCAGGGATGAAAGAGGTCGGGTATTGAACGGGTGGCGAAGTGGGACCTTGACCCTTGCGGGCCTTGCCGCAGCGGCTGACGCATCGTACACGATGGTCTCATGTTTGGATAGTCCCGATGGTCAGGCCCGCCAAACGAACGACCGCTACTGCCGGCCATACCCGACGGCGTCAGAAAAGGGTGCCCGCATGGGACTTGAAGAAAAATTTCGCCAAATGGCTCGTTTACGAGGCAATGCTTATCGCCCCCGAACCCGGCATCTGGACGATCAGGGACGGGCCATCTATACCAATCGCTTGTTTCTCGATTATAGTCCCTACCTCCTGCAACATGCACACAATCCAGTTGATTGGTACCCCTGGGGTGATGAGGCGTTCGACACCGCACACCGATTGGACCAACCGGTACTGTTGTCAGTGGGCTACTCAACCTGCCATTGGTGTCACGTCATGGAAGAAGAGTCGTTTGAAGACGAGGAGATTGCCGGCTACATTAATGACCATTATATTGCCGTCAAAGTAGACCGCGAGGAGCGGCCGGACGTTGACGCCATTTACATGAGCGCCGTGCAGGCCATCACCGGCCGCGGCGGGTGGCCCATGACCGTGTGGCTGACCCCGGATCGTCAACCCTTTTTCGGCGGTACCTATTTCCCGGCCAGGGACGGTGATCGCGGCGCTCCAGTCGGCTTTCTCACGCTGCTGAAAAAGATCCGCCAGAGCTACGACGACAAGCGGGAGTTGGTCGTCCAATCCGCCGATGCGCTTTCACAGGCGGTGCGCCAGATGCTGGAACCGGCCGAGGGTGATCGGTTGCCCCTGGAAGGTGTTCTCGATCGGGTCGTATCGGACAGCAAGACCCGCTTCGATGCCGAGCATGGCGGCATTGCCGGGGCACCAAAATTCCCCAGTTCGCTGCCGGTCCGGCTGCTGTTGCGGCACCACAGGCGCAGCGGTGACACGGAAAGCCTGGACATGGCCGCCCTGACCCTGGCCAAAATGGCTGCCGGGGGCATGAACGACCAGGTGGGCGGCGGTTTTCACCGTTATTCCACCGATGCGCAGTGGCTGGTCCCCCATTTTGAAAAAATGTTGTACGACAATGCCTTGCTGGTGCCGATGTATATCGAGGGCTGGCAGGCAACGGGCAATCCTGGCCTGCGACGCACGGCCCGAACCATCCTGGATTATGTTGCCCGCGAGATGACCGCGCCGGACGGGGCGTTCTATTCGGCCACCGATGCGGACAGCCTGACGCCCTCCGGCCGCCGGGAGGAGGGCTATTACTTTACATGGACTCGTGAGGAACTCGACGCCGCCCTGGGTGAACCGGATGCCCGAATCGCCGCCAGCGTCTACGGCGTCAACGGCGATGGCAACTTCGAGGGCAGGAGTGTGCTCTTCCTGCCACGGCAGCTCGACGCCGTGGCCGCGGACCTGGGCATGTCGAGCGTCGCCCTCGCGACGGCCGTTGAGCGGATCAATAGCCGGCTCTACGCCCACCGGCAACAACGCCCGGCACCGCTTCGCGATGAGAAGATCCTGGCCGCCTGGAACGGGTTGATGATTTCCGCCTTTGCCCGCGCCGGTTTTGCGCTGAACGATGCGGCATACATCGATCGGGCCGGCCGCGCAGCGGCGTTTATCCTCGATCGAATGGTGGTCAACGGACGGCTCAAGCGAAGCTTCAAGGACGGTTTTGCACGCGGTGACGGGTTTCTGGACGATCATGCCTTTTTCATTGCCGCCCTCCTGGACCTGTTTCAGGCCACCGCCGATCCGCAGTGGCTGACGCAGGCCACTGAATTGGACCGCACCCTGGAAGCGCGGTTCGGTGATTCTGACAAGGGTGGTTTTTTCATGACCGCCAACGACTACGAGGCCCTGATTGCCCGCGAAAAACCGGTGCATGACGGGGCACTTCCCTCGGGCAACGCCGTGGCCCTGATGAATCTGGTGCGGTTGAACGCCATGACCCTGAATGCGGCCTATCGCCAACGGGCGGAAAAGGGATTCAGCGCCTTCTCCGGTGCCATTGAAGCCAATCCGTCGGCTTTCGGTGAGTTGCTGCTGGCATGGGAGGATTTTACGCGCGCACCCCACCAGGTGATCGTGATTTCAGATGACGGCGGGGATGCCGGTGCGCTGGCAAAGCGCCTGCGTGCTACCTACCTTCCCGGCAGCCTGACCATGATCATGAGCCAATCGCATGCGGCCCGGCTGGCCCGGTTGACCCCCCTGTTCAGGGACAAAGTTACCGCCGGCGGCAATGCGACCGTTTACGTCTGTCAAGATGGGGCCTGCCGACTGCCGACGCAGGGTGAAGATGAACTCCAACAGCAGCTTGCAGTTAGGTAATTCGGCTGCGGCCCTTGCGCCGGGTTTTACCCAGATTCCTGTGAAGGCTGCCCGGCGATGACTGCCATTGCCCTGCAGCCGGATTGACGGCGAGGAGAATCGGTAGATGGACACAATTGCCGCTCAAAGCGTCATGGCTTTCAGCGCGGGGATGGTGCTCAACTTCATGCCCTGCGTGCTGCCGGTGATGCCGATCAAGATACAGGCCCTGCTGCGGGAAACCTCCGGAACGGCCCGTTCGCGTATGGTGGCCGCCGCCGCCCTGCTGGCCGGCAGCCTGGCCTTCTTTATCATATTGGGCATGGTCTTCGCCGGCTTTGGGTTGATGTGGGGCCAGCAATTTCAGCTTCCCTGGTTCCGGCTGTTGTTGTCCTTGTTCTTGTTCGCCGCAGCGATTGCGACGTTTACCGGCTGGTCGTGGCGCCTGCCTCAATGGGAATACCGCGTGCCCATGAGCCACCACATGGGCGCTTTTCTGACCGGTGCCTTGGCAGGCATCCTTTCAACACCCTGCTCGGGACCCTTTCTGGGGTCGGTGCTGGCCTACACCGCTACCCGTTCCCCACTGGAAATCATGATCATTTTCAGTGCCATCGGCACCGGACTGGCCTTTCCCTACGTGATGCTGATGGCCTGGCCCGATTTGCTTAACCGGTTGTCCTTCAACAGCCGGCTGGCAGTCGGCTTCAAAATAGTGCTCGGTTTTGTTCTCCTAGCCGGCGGCCTCTTTTTTGCGCAAGGATTTCTCACACCGCTCCTGAGGCAGACCGCCTGGATGGCATGGGTGGTGGGCCTTGGCAGCTGGTTGGTGGTTGTGTTGACCAAAGGACCGCGGTTCAAGCTACGGCCCGTCTTGATCCTGGCTCTGGCCATGCTGGTTGTGACCGGCTTTCGCGGTCTCTCCTTTTATCCTCAGGAGGATGGCATTGCTTGGCAGGCCTATTCGGATCAGCAGTTGAATGCGGCTGCCGGTCGACCGGTGTTGGTGGAATTCACCGCTAACTGGTGCATCAACTGCAAAGCCCTGGAACAGACCACATTCAGGGACAAAAGGCTGCTGGAAACCATCGACAGGTTGGGCGTCGTGCCCTTGCAGGTGGATCTCACCCAGGTGGACGATACGCGGCGACAGGTTTTTGACCGCTTCGGCGGATACGCCATTCCATTTATTGTGCTCCTGGACGGCCGCGGCCAACTGGTTCAGCGGTTTACCGGGATGGTGAGTGCCGACACCCTGGTTGACCGGTTGCATGCGATGGATGGATAATCCCACAGCCGGCGGAGGTGGCATATGGCCCAAACAATCGGTGTTGTCGTCGAGACCAGCCATGACGGGCGGGCAACGGTCGTGGCTGAAAAAGGCCAGGGATGCGGTGGGTGCCAATCTGCAACCCATTGTCACGGGGGACGGGCCGCCAGCAGCCAACGCACGCCGGCACTGAACCGGGCCGGTGCGGAGGTGGGCGATCGGGTGACCGTGACTGTCGAATCGGGGATCATCCTGGCGCGCATGGCTGTGCTTTATCTGGTGCCCGTCTTCGCGATGCTGGCCGGTGCCTTCACCGGCACCTTCCTGTTTGACACGGATGGCGGCAATGGCCGGCACGGCGTCGCTTTGGGTCTGGCGGGATTTGTCCTCGGATTCGCCCTCTCCGTGACCGTTTCCCGCATTTGGTCGGCCATTCGGCCTGTCATGCCCGTTATCACCCGAATCGTTAATTCCAGGATGATTTCGGCCGCATCCCGCCCGCCGGCGGGATGTGCGTGTAGCGGCAAATAAAACCGGGACCGGCACCCATCCACTTTCCACGGCGGTTCTTCCCGCCGGTTTCTAGTGATCCTCGATAGTCGCCATCCGAAACGTCAAGCCGGTATCACCACGATCGACAATGGGCAGCCGCAGAAGAGCGATCCGGTGATCGCCGACATGAACCTGCCCGGATTGACCGCTGACCAGCTGGCCGCGGATAACCCGCCGTTGCGTCCGGACATGGCCATTGCAATCCATACGGGTTCTATCAAGCGGCTGCCGGCGGTACAGGCCTCGCTCCCGGGTATCCGTGCGTTTTTGCCGATGCTGGTAACCGTCCATGAACACGCATCAACTGTCCGCGATGGGATGGATCGGAGCGACGAAAGTATGGACAATCGATCCGGTCTTTGACTCGCTGCCTGTCCTTGGTTCAGGTCAACGGTCCTGATCGGCCGGTGGCCGTTTCCCCGGTCAATGCCGCCTCAAGCGCGTCCAGGAATTTGTGATTGGCCTTGTGCAGCGGCAGTCGGGCCAGCGTGCGCAGGGTCACCCACCGATGGCGCCGGGCGTTTTTCAGGCGCACCCGTCCGGACTGGTACCGGCACAGGTAGACATCGCCGGTAAGCCTGAAATGCGTGTAGGCATGTTGAATCCGGGTCAGTCGCCCTGTAACGGCAACTTTCAGACCGGTGTCAGCCAGAACCATTGTCTCCAATTCCACCATGGCGCGTCGCCCGCCAGGCGTCGGAAACGGCGGGAATTCCCACAAACCGCCCAAAAATCCCTCCATTGGCCGCTGAACCACCAGCATCTTGCCTTTTTTTAGTACAGCAGCAATGGCCTGATGCCGGCGAGGCACCTTTCGAGATGCAATGCGCTTCGGGTAGCGTGCCGTGCTTCCATGGCGGTTGGCCCGGCATAGGTCGGCAAGAGGGCATTCATGGCAAGCGGGATTGGCGGGACGGCAGACTAGCGCGCCCAATTCCATTATGGCCTGATTATAGTCTGCCGGGTGCTGCGGACATATCAAGGTTTTGGCCGGTTCCCGGAAAATGCTGTGGGTGCCGCTTCGGTTGACAGGGGTATCCATCTCCAAAAGTCTAGCAAGGACCCGCTTTACGTTACCGTCTACCACAGGCAGCACCTGGCCGAAGGCAATGCTCAAAACGGCGGCGGCGATATAGTCGCCCACGCCAGGTAGAGATTGAAATTCAGCCGGGTCAGCCGGCACCCGACCGCCGAATTGAGCCGTCACCAAGCCGGCTGCACGATGCAGATTGCGCGCACGAGAGTAGTAGCCCAAGCCCTCCCATTGTTTGAGCACATCTTGAATATCGGCCTCGGCCAGGTGCCTCGGTGTGGGAAATGACGCCATAAATCGAAGGTAATAGGGTATGGCGGTGGCTACCTGGGTTTGCTGAAGCATCACCTCAGACACCCATATGGCATAAGGATCCGATGTCTCTCGCCACGGCAGCCGGCGCTGATGGCTGGCATACCAGTCGAGCAGTCGCTGACGAACGATCGTGGGGTCCATTTTAGTTACCTATCGGTCAACGCGATCGATCGACGCACCATCCGATGCTCAGCCATCGCGATCCGTTTGGGGGTGTAACACATTTGTTGTTCAGGCACCAGATAATGGATTCAGTATTGCTCAATTGCGGCAATAATGGGTCTATCGTGGATTTTCATCCCAACACCCCATGACCCGCATTGACCGGGGCAACCCATTCAGCGCATCGTGCCGGCAGCCTGGAGTTGACCATCGCAGCCATTTATGCCCTGGGCCAGCTGGCCAATCCCACCGCCTTTCAACGTTTAGCGGAAAAGCTGGGTGATGATCAAGATCTGGACGTCATGATTCTGGACGTGTTTGCCTGCGACCAGAGCCCAGAGGCCATAGAGCGGCTCAACGAAGGCTTGTCGTCCCACCAGGCCCATCTGCGCAATGCCGCAAAGCAGCGCCTGCGTGACATGGGTGGCAAGTCCGTACGGTATTGATCGGCAATCTTTTGCGTGACGATCCGGATCGGCTCGTTCATACCCTGAATGTGTTGGGAGAAACCGGGGATGAGAGCGCCATCGTGCCCATACGCGAATTGCTTCACCATGAACCCAAGGATGCCAATGTGCGTTTTGCCGCCGACGTGGCGGCGTCAATGCAATCTTGCACAAACCTTTCGCGGCCGAAGATCTGGGCAACGAGGCGACTGAACTGGGGAACTTGCCTTCAGCGGTGTTGAGGATGAAAAAGCGGTGCCACCCTATTTACCGTTGAGTATCTTTTTTGCACTTTCGTCGTTGGCGTCCGCCATGTGACGGATGCCGGTCTCCCTGGCTGTCTCACGGTTGCCGGAAAAAATATCGTCTCGGGTAATCTGCAGGGCCGAAAATTTGCGCGCACCTGCCAGCAACTGCTGCAAACCGCAGTACAGTTTGTCTGCCAGGGTGTAGAAGGCAATGGCGCCGTAGGGGATATGCTTCATTTCATCCTTGCCTACGATCTTTTCTACATCGAAATAAGAGGCAAATATCTCCTTGGCGGAAGAACCGACCTGGAGCACCGTCTTGGGCAATTCATTCCAGTGGCCGTTGACTGATGCCCGCCTCTCTTCAAAAAGAGCGCCTTCGATGTTTGAACCGACGAAGCCGGGCACCATGATGCCACGACCCATACAGATCAGTTTGGTAAATGGCGCGCCCATGGCCAGCCCCTTGAAGATGCTGTCTTCGAGGGCAAAACCACCGGCAAAAGACATATCGACCACCTTGAGCCCCTTGGCGGCCAGGATGCTGGCGTATTCGTAGGCTTTGGCATGTAGGTTGATGGAGGGCACACCCCAGCTTTGCATCATGTTCCAGGGGCTCATGCCCGTGCCGCCGCCCGACCCGTCGATGGTCAACAGATCCAGGCCCGCATCGGTGGCAAACTTGATGGCCATGGCCAACTCTTCCATGCCGTAGGATCCGGTTTTTAGGGTAATACGGGCAAAGCCGAGGCTGCGCAGGTAATCCACGCTGCCCATGAAATCTTCACGCACATGCTGGACGGAGCTCAGGTTGGTGGCGCCCAGGCGGCTGTGCCGGGCAAAGGATTTGATGGATCCGTTTTCAAACGCTTCCTGCACCTCGGGTATGGTCGGATCGGGATCGACCACATATCCCCGTTCTTTCAAGAAGATGGCGTAGTCGAGGCTGGTAACCTGGATTTCGCCGCCGATATCCTTGGCCCCCTGGCCCCATTTGAGTTCAATGATCACCTTGTCGCCATATTTGTCGGCCACGAACTCGGCCACACCGTTGCGCGTGTCCTCAACGTTGAGTTGGACAATGATCGCCCCATACCCGTTGTAATAGCGAAAGTAGCTTTCAATGCGCCGTTCCAGCTCCGGGGCTTTCTTGATTTTGCCCTTTTTCTCCGGCCCGGTGCCGATTTCCGATTCTCTGTCCACACCCACCACGTTCTCGCCGATGACCACCGGGATGCCGACCAGGGCGCCCCCGATGGCAAACGAATCCCAATATTTCTGGGCCACGAAGGTGGAACCCAGGGCACCGGTCATCAGCGGGATGCGGGCCTTGGTTTTAACCTGGTTGCCAAACTCGGTCTCAAGGGTCACATTGGGGAAAATACAGTCATCGGCGCTGTCGGTCAGACCACCGGGCATTCCATGGGCGCCGTAGGCATAGCCTTGAATGCGCAGCGAGTTGTAGGAGACGCCCACATGGGTGGTATTGTCGGCACCAGCGGTAACGATCCCGTAGCTGCGGGGATAAAGCAGCTTGCGTCCCACCAGGCTGGACAACCAGGTTTCGCATTTGCCTTTACAGTCGGCACGGCAGAGCGTGCACAGGCTGGATTCAGTGGGATTGCCCCGGTTGACCGTGCCCAACGCATCGTTGTTTTTGGAAAATCTCATCGACATGGTGCCTCCTTTGTCTGCTGCTGTTGATCGTTAGCCGCGTAAGGCCGCTCGGGTTTACCAAAACGCAAAACGGCGTCTGCACGGACGAGGGTCGTTCGATCCGTGCCAGACACCGTTGTCTTTGTGGTTCCAACCGACGCTTACGCCGTTGTGAGCGTTGGCGGATCAATTTGAATAGAGAATGTCAACGTAATTGATGACGAAAAGCGAATAAAATAATTAGTTTGGCTTAACTTTTTTGTCAAGTAAAATTTTGCGTCTAAAATTAGTGTGAGTGTTTTTTTGGAATGCTGCGGTGGCGGATTCACATGCCTGGGGCGGGTCAGCGGTCGAGGACGATATCTTCCGAAAGGATAATGGCCTCGGCAATGTGGCGCAGGGGTTTGCGCAGATCCATGCTGCGCTTTTGAATCCAGCGGAAGGCCTCCTGGCCATTGATTTTTCGGTGGTGCATGAGAATTTCCTTGGCCCGCTCCACCATTTTGCGGGTTTCCAACTCTTCCTGAATCACCTTGGTTTTGACCACCAGTTCCGTGTTGAGAATGGCAAGCGCTG
>JASFFF010000007.1:0-22788 GCA_050124445.1 Desulfosarcina sp. | reverse complement strand
GCCGGCCGCGTGGATATCGATGACGCGCATGTGGAAGTTGGGCGCCTGCTTGTGAAAGGGATTGCGGCTGACGAACGCGTTGTAGGACGCGCTGGCATCGGCGTAGCGGCGTTTGTCCAAGTAGAACTCGCCGAGGTTGCTGTATACCTTGTCCTCATAGCTGCGTTGGCCGTATTGCGAGAAGTAGGCCACCACGGCGTCGGCACCGCCGAGGTTGGAAAAGCTCAGGCTGACGACCCGGAAGGTGTCATCCGTGCGTTTGCGTTCGGTTTCGTCCCCGGACTGCTCGAAATCGTAGCCGATGGCCACCTTGTGGTCCAAAAGGGCGATGAAGCGATGCTGGGCGTCCTCATAGAGTTCCTGCTTGTAGAAGGTCCAGCCCAGCTTGTACAGGGCCAACTCATAGTAGGACGACCCCAGGCCGATGTCGACGATCGATTGGTAAGCGTCCTCGGCGTCCAGGTACTTGCGGTGGGTGAAAAAATGCTCGGCCCGCCGGAACTGCACCTCGTCGATGTATCGGGAACCGGGGTACTCGCGCGCCAGCTGCTCCATGACCACCAGGGCCTCTTTGATGCGGCCCAATTCTTCATAGGCGCGAGACATCTGGTAGAGCACCTGGTCGTTGCGGTCGTACAGCGGGTAGTCGTTGAGCAGTTTCTGGTACAGGGCCAAGGCTTCACGCGGGCCGGCGCGATCCAGGTCGTCGGCGCCGGGCGGCAGATCCACCGGCTGCGCCGGCGTGGCCGGCAGGGGCTGGCTTTGGGTGGCCCGCCGTTCGAAGGCGTCGTCCGCTTCTGCGGACGCCGGCGGTTGCCCCGCGGCTGTTGCAGGCGAAGCCAGGGGCCGTGTGGCCTTTTCAGGTGCCGTCATTTTGTCGGCTGCGGGTGTGGCACCATCCGTGATGGCGCCATACTCTTTTTCTATCTTGAGGTCGGCAAGGCGGCGGATGGCCTCGGGCGTCAGTACGGCGTCGGGCGCCTCCTGAAGAAAACGCTGGTAGCTGTGCATGGCCTTGTCGAGACCACCTTCGATCTGCACGTCCTCGATCTCGATCTTCTGGTGACGCAGGCGGCCGATGGTCCCCCGGTCGCTGACCGGCTGGCAGGCCATCAGCAAGGCGGCCGTCGCCACGATATGGAATCGGGTCCACTTCATTGTCCCGGTGTCTCCTGGTTCTGGGACCTGGCCGCGCGGTCGTAGCTGTCCGCCAGGGCGAAACGGGCCTTGATCTGAAATTCGGCCAGGCGTTCACGCCGTCGGGTCAGTTCGGTGACTGCCATCACTTCCAGCAGGTGGCCCTGGCGCGCCATCAACACCTTGACCTTCTGCCCGCCCTCACGGACCAGGTAGCGCAGGCGCCGGATCGTATCGTCATACCCTTCGTAACTCTGCGTAGCGGCCTGGCGGGTGCGCACGAAAGTGGCGTACTGCTGTTTCAGCAGGTCCACTTCGCGGTTCAGGTCGCGTAGGTGTTTGTGCGCATCGGTGAAGCGCTGGTCGTACTGGGTGTGGATGTCCCAAGTCATCACGCCGCGCAGGCGCTTGATGCGCGCCCGGGCGTCGGCAACGGCTTTCGCCGGGCCGTCGGGCATCCGGCCTTCCAGGCGGTCGATGCGTTCGAAGGCGATCCGCTCGTTGGCGGTTGCCAGGTAGTCGGGCCGCGGCGCGGTCAGCATCCTATTAAGGCGCTCGTCAATGCGGTCGCGCTGCTCCAGGCGAAACTTCATTTTGGAATCGAGTCTCCGGAACTGGGTATCGATGGCGGGCAGCAGGGGTTGGTAATAGGCTCGCCGCTGGGCGATAATCTCTTCGAAAGCCTCCAGGTCCACTACCCATTTATCCAGCCGTTTGCGCAGCCCTTCCAGATCGAGATAGTTCTTCAGGCTTTCCTGAAAGTCGTGGGACGCCATGAGGGTCAGCAGGTAGTATGTTTCTGGGGTTCGGGGCAGTTGCCGCAATTTGACCACCCAGCTGGCATCCTGCTTGAGTTCTTCGCGAACCAGGGCCTTGAGAAAGTGGCCTTCGCGGATGCTCTTGATGGAGGTCTCCAGCTTATCCGCCTCCGCATTGAATTTCTCCAACGCGCTGCCGTACAACAGGGCCGCCTTGGCGTGCACGTTCAGCTTGCCGTAGGCATAGGGCACCGCCAGCATGGCCTCCTGCACGGCGGCGTCGGTCACTTCGCGTTGAATCAGCAGGCTCCAGGGAACCAGCGCCCGGTCGAAGCGCTCTTCGGTGGCGTCGGCCCACCCGGAGCTCAGCAATGCGCGGTTGGAAAAGGGCCCGCTCAGGCGCACCCGATCCAGAATCCCTTTGGCCAGCGGGTAATTTTCCACGGTCATCAGTTTGGTGCCCAGCACCAGATTGGCCTTGTCCTTGATCGCCAGGGTGAGCTCGCTGCCGCTATCGATTGATCCGGTGTGGTCCAGGTAGTTAAACCCTTCGACGGCCTTGCCGTCACGTATCAGCGCAATGCCGAGATTATATGAGTTGAACCCCTGGAGGCTATTGACGCCCTGGAGTTTTTTGAGAAGCTTGACGGCGTCGCCGTTGCGCCCGTTGGCCAGGAGAATCTGGGCGTGCAGAAAAGCGACATCGTCTTGGAGCGTTGGGGGCAGCTTGCCCTGGATCCGTTCGATGGCGAACAGGGCGTTGCGGGGCTGGTCCTTCTGGAAATAGATCCGCGCCAATCGGTAGATCGCTTCGTTGCGGATCTCTTCTTCCACGTTGCCCTCGATCACGGCGGTGATGGCGCGTCCGGCGCGCTGGTGCATGCGGTAGGCCAACTCGAAATCGCCCACCGCGAATTCGGCATGGTTGATGTGGTAAAAAAGGGTATCGAGGTTGGGTTCGTCCAGTCCATGGAACAGGGTCAGCTCGGTGTCCAGCCGGGCGATGGCGTCGAACCACTCGTCTTGGAAGGCGCTGTACAGGGCCTCACCGAAAAATAGGTCTTGGAGCTCCTCGGGGGCCGTGGTGGCGGTCTTGGCGGCAACCGACGATGAAACGCCAATGCAGACCCCGATGCAGATGCTGATGCAGACGCTGAATATGATTGTGACAAGCCTTACCATGGGTTAGCGATCCCTGAAAGTGATGCCTGCGTCGGTCAGTGACAGTTCAACGATTTTGGGGCCTACGCCTTTGTTGACCGCAAACCGTTCGCTCTTATCAAAGGCGCTGCCTTTGTGGATCTTGCCGGCCATCGTAACCTCCAGGTCATGGGCGCCGGTGCGAATGTTCCCGGTGTAAATCCGCTGCACCCCGCCCCTGCGCAGGGCGTCGAGTTCTTTGAAGGTGTAGATGTGGTAGGCCACCGGTTTGCCGCCTAGTTGAATTTCCACGGAGTCGAGACGGAAATCCTCGTCTGCGCCCATGGAGATGAAGACCGCCAACTGGGTGTTGGACGGAAAGAGCAGTTTCTCTTCCAGCTGGTTCAACTCCGCCGCAATGGCCAGGACATCCGACTTGATCTCCTGGACCTGTTCGTCCAGGCCCTTGAGCTGTTCCCTGGAGACCTCCTGCCCGTAGGTCGATGTCGCCAGGAACAGCACAACGATCACTAGGACGATGGGTTTCATCCAGCATTGCATGATTGTTGTCCCCTTACATTGGTTTGGCATTCATTTTCACCTTCAGCCCTTTGAGGCTGCCTTAGAACTTACCGATCATATTGACAAAAAAGCCCTGATGCTCGTAGTTCATCTGGGTCAGGTCGTCTGAAAAATCACTGAAATTGTACCCCACACCCAGCTTGACGTGCTTGCCCAGGTGACGGTACAGGCCCACCAGGGCACCGGTGCGGCTGTCCTGGGCGTCGGGCAGATCGAGCTGGCGCGCTTCTATCAAGGCATCCCAGCGGTGCAGGAAGTGCCAGTCTGCCCGCAGCACATAAAGACGGGCGTTGCTGTCGAAAAAGTCCGGGTTTTCCCGGTCCTGGGCCACCTGGCTGAGGCGGTAGGCAAACTTGCCGCCCACGGTCAGGCGCTGGGTCAGATCGTACATCACATCCGCCGCACAGATGTGGCTGCGTTGGATCACTCCCGAATCGCTGCCCGACTCCTGATCGGAGGTGGGCAGATTGTAAAAATAGGTGTATTTAAGCAGCGCGTTCAGCCGATCGTGGTTCACCGGACGGAAGGCACAGCCGACCACCGCCTCGGTGTAGTCGCCGCTGAATGCTTCACCCAGCGAGCTTTCACTCTCCGAGTGGTTGAATTTTCCCAGCAGTCTCCAGTGCGGCGACACCTCGTACTTGAGGCTGTTCTTGAACAGCCAGGTGGTGCGCTCGGAAGAGCTTGCGTCCGGTTGCTCGTTGTGGTCCAACCGATACTCCAAACCGCTGGATACCTTTAATTTGTCGAAACCATAGCCAATGTTCATGCCCAAAGCCCTGCGCTCAATTGTGGCGGCCGTCTGCGGGTCTTTTAAAGTACCGAAATCGAGATTGGCATTAAGGTTCATACGATCAAAAGGAGCAAGTTCCACGCCAGTAAAATGGGTCAGGCCGGTGGGAACGTCGCCGTGGGCGTATCGCTCTTCGTGATAGACGCTGGCGCTGTCCGAATAGCGCGTCTTGAATCCGGAGGTCATGTTGCCTTTGCGGGCACGCAGGCCGTTGTCCGACCGTTCGTTCTCAATGGTGTAGTTCACGTACATGGTGGTACGATCGGAGTAGAGGTACTCTGTCCCGAGCAGTCCGGCCGGGCCGAGGTTGCCGTCCGACGCTTCGCCCACCACATTGAATCGGTCGGTCAGGCGCCAGCTGCCGCCGGCCCCAAAACGATCATTCGCTTCGCGGTTGCCGCTGGTCCGGAGCGTATCCTGGAGATAGCCGTAAGCTGCCCATTCGGCGCGGGAATCGTAGGAGAGCCGTACGGTGGCATCGGTGCGATCGCCCTCCTCCTGGGTGGCGGGCACCACTGGGGAGTTGTCCTGGCGGCTGTCCTGGCGGACCCCTGAACTCACCGACCAACGCTTGCCCAGGGTGTAGTCCACATCCAGTTCCATGGCCTCGGTTTCGAGACCGGCCGTCTGCACCTGTTTGTCCATTTTAAAGCGGGTAATCAACCGGCTGGTGATGGGAATGTCAGCGGTTCCGCCGTACTGAATGGTGTCGGTATCGGTAGCCTGGCCGGGGGCCGAATAACCGGCCTCGAGATCCTGGTGGTAGAGGGTCACCCGGCCACGGGCGCTATTGAAAAAGTCCTGGAATGCGATGCTGGCATCCACACGGAAGGCCGATGCGTCCACTTCGGTGTCATCAAAAGTATCATCGGTTTTAAAATTGTATCCACCATCCAGTGAAGTGTTGGCGGTCACACCCGGTCCTGTGGTGGCGCCGCTTTCGAGTTTGAGCCACGAAGCGGCGGATTTACGCAAGGTCAGGTCGACGCCGGACACGCCGTTTTCGACCTCGGCCTGCTCCTCCTGGCTGGTGGTCACGCCTATCTTAATATGGTCGTTGAACCAGTAGTGCGCCCGGCCGCCGACGGCCATGGTGCTTGGGTCGCCAAAACCGGGAGTGTACTCGTAGCGCACCACCAGGAACACCGGGTTGCCGGCCGTGGCGCCGGAATCCACCAGGTAGCCGTCGTCCGCGGTGGAGGGCAGCGGCTCGGCCAACAGGATGCGCCCCTGCAGGTAGTCGATGTCGTAGTCGAGCAGCGGCGTGAGGTTTTTCACTTCCAGCACGATGCCGGAGTCCTTGTCGCGGACCTCGATGCGCATCCGTTCCGAGCCTTCCAGGATATCCTGGCGGTTTATGAAATAGAGGGATCCGCCGGTGCCACGGAACTCATCACGGCCTGCCACGGTGCCCGGGTCGGCGGCAAATCCGTCCACGGCAATGCGCGGTTCACCGAAGCTGGTGGTGTCCAGGGGCTGGTAGTGCAGGTTGGCACCGTACAGGCCGCGGTCTACGTGGGTCAGGGAGTTGTCGGTGTATCCGACCTTGAAATTGCCCCAGAGTCCGTGAGTTTCATCTTTCTTGGCCTTGATGTAGAACTTGCCGGAGGTCGGCGCCTCTTCGGTTACAGTACTGTCGTCGCCGAAAGTCGGGTAATGGTAGTCTGGATTCATCCGGCGGAACAGGGCGTCCGGTGATTTATCCATGAAGTTGGTGAAAATTTCGTCCAGCGGTCCTTCGCGGGTATCGGCACTGGCGGTCAGGGCCCAGCCGTTTTTGAACTTGCCGTTGGTGTAAAACGCCAGGCGACCATGCAGGCTCATCGATTCGCTGTATTGCGGCCGGTCCGGTGCCAGCAGGTTCGCCGGACCGTTGGTCCGGTTGGCGGATCCGACAACGTCGGCGATGCCCACGCTGAACCAGTCGGATGGTTTCAGGTCCAGATCGCGCAAAAACAGCTCGCCGTTGCCGTGTTCATCGAGCACCGCCACTTCCACGGTGTGGATGCCCTCGGGCAGGATCTCTTCGGCGATGAAACGGCCCTTGCTGTCCACGGGAACGGCAAACCCCGCCAACCAGACCTCGTGACCTTTGGGGATCGCCATGCCGTATGCCTGGACCGTGCCGCCGCGCAAGGGGATGTTCCGATAAGCCAGGCGGCTCTCTCCGTACCCCACCAGCAGTTCGGTACGCCAATGCCCCTCCCCGTCCGGCGATTGAAGCTGGTCCACCACCCACAGGGGCTGGGTCCGGGTTTCGTCGAACCGGCCGTACGGGTCGTAGACCCGCACCAGGTATTGCAGTTTGCGCCCCGGCGCCGTGTAGGTGTCGAACGCTGCCTGCCATTGGGCCATGCCGTCGGTACCCACCGGAACCACGGCCAGGGGGTCGTCCCTGACCGATTGTGTTTCCGCAAAAATCCGCACTTCGGCCCGCTGGATAAAGGAGCGGTAGTTGCTGTACATGCGAAAGCGCACCCGGTTTTCCGGGATCGGGGTTTCCTCCAAATCACGATACCGAATGGTGCGCGGCCAGGCGGTGATGTTGAGCCGCGGCGCTATTTTGAGGCTGTCGTATTTGAACTGGATGCGGGCCTGGTCCAGGGCCACGTCCGTACAGCGCTGGATATCCGAGCTGCACTTGCCCGGATCGTCCATGGGCCTGCCATCCACGGTGATGCGCATATGGTTGAGGGCGAAGGGGTCGGCGGGTGTCACTTCACGGGTGAGCGGCGTCACCTCGACACCCTCATAAGCGTCCATCACCATCAGTTCGTCATAGACCGCCTGTACCTGCACCCTGGAGTCGCCGGATTCGATGAAGCCGGCGTTGACAACGTCGTCGGCCTGGACGTAGCCGCGTCCGTCGACCTCCACCTGCGCATCTGTGAGCCCCATCTGTACCTTGATGGTTTCCATGGCACGCCGTGCGCGGGCGATGGAAAGGCCGATATCGTCGCCGTAGACCATTGCCGTGCGGCGGTCCAGGCGCTGGTTGCTGGTATAGCCGACAAAGCGCAGGCGAACATTGGCCTTGTCGCTGATCTCGGCCATTACCCGCAGCAGGGTATCGGTGTACCCCGGCGGGACGACCGGCTGCCCCTTCTCGAACAGGATCGGCGCGATGCCGCCCGAGGAGGCGTCGTATACACGGGAGACGGTGTCGGCGCCGGCGGTGTCCGGGCATAGTTGGGGCTCGTCGGGCAGATCCTTGAGCGGATCGTCGTACCAGAACTCCACCTCCACGCGCCGGTTGAGCGCCCGCCCCAGCTGGGTGTCGTTGGAGGCCACCGGCCGGAGAACGCCCATACCGTCGCTTTCGACGGCGGTGTTGGGCAGATTCAGCCCCTCTTGAACGGCCAGGGAGATGCGCCGGGCCACTGCTTTGGAGAGCCCGAAATGATCGCCGTAGATACGTTTGTCCCGCTCCATCAGGGGGAGATTGTCCGTGTAGCCGGTGAATTTTACCACCAGGTTTTGCTTGCTGCGCAGGTTGGCTAACGCGTGCTGGATCTGCCGCAAGAACTCGGCCGGCACCTTGGCCATGCCCTCGTCATAGTGCAGCGGGGTGACCAGGTTCTTTACCCGCGCCCGGTGGGCGTGGCCGACCTCGTAGCGCAACTTACAGACCGTTTCAGTGCGGCAGACCTTGATGCGGTGCACCTCACGCGGAATATAGACCTCTTCCTTCACCGACCGTTCGCTGATCTCGTCGTACCAGACCTGCACCTCGACCCGGCGGTTTCGCTGCCGGCCGGCATCGGTCAGATTACCGGCCACCGGTTGGGTGTCGCCCACGCCTTCGTACGAAATGGCCTCGGGCGGCAGACCGAGGGCCCGCTGACAGTATTCGGCCGTGGTGGCCGCACGTGCTTTGGAGAGCCCCACGTTGTCGCCGAATTGGCGCACCAGCGCGTCGGTCAGGGGCAGTGTGTCGGTATGGCCGATGAAGTGCAGCCTCACGTTGGTGCGATCCCGCATGCGGTCCAGCACGTCGCGCAGTTCATCGATGGTTTTTTCGGGGATTTCTGCCTCGCCGAGCCGGAAGTGGATGGGCGGCACCAGGTTTTCAAGCTTGACGGTGGTCACCTCCCAGGCGACGCCTTCGCGCATCTCGGTGCGGTCGCCCTCCGCTTCCATGAAGACGGCAGGATCGTGGTTCCAGAAGGAGATGGCTTCATCGGCCGGCAGATGGGTCTCAGCCCCCTCTCCGGTGGCGTGGGATTCGCGGGTTGCAGGTGAGGAAGCCCCAGCCACGGCGGCGGTCAACCACCACAGGCACAGCACGACGATACCGCACCTGAACAACGGTCGCATCAACAGGATTGGGGCTGAGGGCATTCTTTCCATCATCGGTTCATCATCACTTACGAACCGGCGCACCGCGGCGCCAGAACACGTCGGTCTCGATGGACAGCGGATAGCCGTCATCAGACGCTTTCCATCGTTTGGAGATTGATTTTTTGAGCACCTTGAGGCGTTTTTTCACCAGGCCTTTGGGCTCGAGGTCGGCCAGGTAGGCCAGACGTAGCACCGACGGCGCTTTCTTGAGTTCGTTCAGCAATTGATCGATCTTGGACGCCCACTGCAGGCGCAGGTCGCTGGTGCCCGGTTCGAACACACCGTCGGCGATATCGATGCGCACCACGCGGTGGATGGTGGTACCGAAATTAAAGCGCAGCATCTTGCCGCGGGTGGCACGCTGAACGCGCGGGTTCTCGGTGGTCAGGCGATAGCCCGACGGCAGACTGCGTTCGTCCAATTTCAGGATAAAGTTGCTGCCGCGATCTACATCGGGCACGGCGGCGCAGGTGATGTGGAAGCGGCCATACTGATCCGTGCTGGCGGTCAACCCCCGCACCGTCACCACACGCACGCCGGGTAGTCCGGTTTCACCCTTGTCCTGGTAGCCGTTGAGGTTGCGGTCATCGAACACCTTGCCGATCACATCCGTGCAGTCGAAATCCGGGTTCGGGACCACCTGCACGGTGGCGGTGGCTTCACCCGAGATGTTGGCGCCGATGGCACTGCTGAACGCCACTGCGCGGTTGATGTATTCGCCTTCGGAGACACCCGAACCCACCACCAGCAGCAGCTTGATGGTCGCTTTTTCGCTTACCTGCAGGTCGATGCCGTTCCAAGCCAACTGCACGCCCTCGATCACCGGCTCGGCGGGCGCGCCATTGAGACGGGCCGAGCCGGCCACGTATTTGAATCCTGCCGGGAAACTGTCGATGACGCTCAGTCCGTATACGGGGCCGCCGAACACGTTGGTGACGGTGATGGTGTAGGGCACCAGGGCGCCACGGGTCACGTTGATCTCAGAAGAGGTCTTGGTGATGGCTACGGCCTCATCCATTTCTGGATCGATGGGAATGGGGTTGTTGAAAATCTGGCTCTGGCCGGGAATGGCGCCGTTGCCCAGCAGCAGGTGCAGGTGATAGGTGGTGCCGGGCGTGTTGGGCGGCACGCTGACCGGCGGAATGACCGGCGAGGCGATCACTTCGCAGGTGTTGGGGGCCCCGGCAATCGCATCTCCCGGACAGGCCGGTACGTCATAGGCTGCCGTACCGGCGGCGCTGGCCGGTGGGATGACCTGGGACGGCGCGGCCATGTAGCCGCTGGCCGGCGGCGTGACATCGATCAGGTAAGCGCCGCCCGCCGGGCAGTCCCCCTGGCTGAAGTTCAGATCAAATTTGTAGAAACCGTCGATGGCCGTTATCTGATCCTGCTGGTTGGGATCGTCGAAGCAGGCGACCGGCAAGGCGGTTCCGGTGGCGGCATTGCGCAGGGTCAGCTGGGCGCCGGCGATGGCCGTGCGCATGATGGAGTCGTAGACGGCGCCATTGGGTGTTATCGGCAGGTTCAGGTTCACCAGGTTGTCCCCCGAGGACGAGATGATGTCGCTGATGCGGTGCGGGCCGTTGGTGAACGCGGAGTCGGCCATGCCCATGCTGGCGGAACCGGGTCCGCCGCCCAGGGCTGTAAAGCGCAGTTCATACTGATCCGCCGTTGCCTGGTTGGGCAGAATGCCACCGAAGCGATAATCGCCGCTGACATCGGTAGTGGTCGTGGCGGCCAGGGCACCGTTGCGATACAGCTGGACGGTCCATCCGGCCAGGTACCGTTCGCCGCTGTCGTATACCGCATCCAGATTGGCGTCGTGCCAGACGTTGCCGTTGAGAGTGGCGCTGCCGGGGGTGCCGCCCACACCAATGGAGACACTGGCCGTATCGTTCTGGGCCGGATTGTTCCAACTCACCGCACCGATGTTGGTGATGGTGGTGCCCATGGCCACCGCGGCGCCGATCTGGACCCGAAACCGCAGTACGGCGCTGGCCCCGGCCGGCAGGTCGCCGTAGGTGGCGGAGTAGTCCGCCGTAAGCATGGGAGTAGCGTAGGTCACACCGGTCGTTGCGCCGTTGAGTGTGCCCGATCCGGCAACGTAGGTGACCAGGGTATCCAAAGGCGGCCCCAGGTCGTCAGTGAGCAAGACGTTGGTGGCCGGCAGGCTACCGGGGTTGGTGGCCCGGACCACATATTCCAACTGGCTGCCCGCAAGGGCAGGACCGCCACCCACCACGCTCACCGTTTTGGTGATGGTGAGCAGTTGGGCGTTGCCCACCACGATGATGGTGGGCTGGTAGCCGTTGGACGGCAGTCCGTCGGCATCGGTCAGGCCCGGCGGCAGTTCATTGGTGGTCAGGTCGCCCTGGTTGCTGATGATGGTGCCGGTGGGCAGACCGCCGTTGACCACCACCTCGAATGTCACCGTGGCGTTCTGTCCGGCCGAGACGATGCCGGGACCGGGATTGTCGGCCGATTGAACGGTCAACCCGCCCACCAGGGGTGAGACGCCGCCCACATCCGCTTGCGGTGCGCCGTTCAATTGTGTGGAAGCCGGCACATAGGTCGTATTGGTGGGCATGGCGTCGGTCAGCACCACATCGGTGGCCGGAATGGCGCCGCTGTTGCGGAGGTCGATGGTGTAACGCAGGGTGTCTCCCGGGTCCACGATGCCCGCCGTTCCGTTGTCCACCGCGATCACAACGGTCTTGTGGGCATAGAGCAGGGGCAGGTTGC
Source organism: Desulfosarcina sp. (assembly GCA_050124445.1). GTDB lineage: Bacteria > Desulfobacterota > Desulfobacteria > Desulfobacterales > Desulfosarcinaceae > Desulfosarcina. The sequence goes on along the minus strand of JASFFF010000007.1, from coordinate 11,295 downwards.
CCACCACGTCGCGGGTTGGATCGTCGGCTACCGGTGTGTCCGGATCGTCTGAGGGCTGATCGGGTTGGGTTCCGCTGCCGCTGCCGCCGCCGCTCACGAAACCCTGGTTTTCGATGATCAGGCCGTCCATGGCCGCCGGATCCACCACCACGTCGAATGTCACGGTAGCCGTATTGCCGGCCGCCAAGGCTGCATCGGCGCGCAGGGTTCCGGGGGTTGGGTTCCCCGGCGCATTGATCGACATCCCGCTATGCAGCGGATTGACGCCCGGGCTCGGATCGGGCATGGCATTGCCGTTGAGCCGTGTGCTGTTGGCCACATAGGTGGTGCTGGCCGGGGTGAAGTCGCGCAGCCGCACGTTGACGGCATCCTCATCGCCGATGTTGTTGATGGTGATGGTGTAGCGCAGGGTGTCGCCGGCCATCAGCACGGCCGGATCGTCGGTCAAGTCGGTCGATCTTTTTTGAACCTGGAACCGGGGGGCCGAATCGATGAGGGTTTCGGTGGGGTCGCTGTCACCCGTCAGGCTGGGATCGGGATCGTCGCTCAATATTGTTGTCGGAACGACGGAGTTCAATCCAGCCTGGTTGAGCACCACCGTGCCGCTGGGAATCGCCGGCGCCAGAGTCACCTCGAAGGCCACCTCCAGTCGCTCGGTGCCGCTGCCCGCAGCGCCCAGATTGAGATTGGCGGCATCGACCAGACCGGTGCCGCTGGCACCGCCCGCCGGATTGGTGCCGCTGGTGTCCGCGCCGGCGGGTACGCTGGTCAGCACCAGGCTGCCCGGTACGAACAGCGCCGGCGTGTTGAGAGCATCCACGACATCCGTGATGGCGAAGTCGGTCAGACCGCCCAGTCCATTGTTGATGACCTCGAGGGTATAGCGCAGGGTGTCGCCGGGACTCGCGTTGAGCCCGGGGTCCTGGCCGGTGGTGACGTTGCGCACATGCTTGAAAAAATCGAGGTCGGGCGCCTGGGCATCGATGGTGTGGGCGTCCTCCTGATCGGTGTCGTCGCCCGGGGTGCCGTCGGTGAGGGCATAGGTGTACACGTGGGGGGCGGCATCGGCCGCATTGGGATCATATCCGTACCATTGGGTCACGCCGGCCACATTGGTGAAGACGGCAGCATCGACGGTATCCCCATCCAGCTGGGTGTCGTAGTTGACGACCAGATGCTCGTCGGGTCGCAGGGGACCGGCTGCCGAGAGCAGCTGCAGGGTCCATTCACAGATGGCGGCGTCGAGGTTCACCGTATAGTCCGTACCGGCCGCCAGTACACCGGAGGTTGGCGCGCCGCCATTGTCGAAAAATTGGACGGAGATGTTGCTCGGACCGGCCCCGCAGGTGCCGCCGTTCACCGGATCGTCCGGCAGGCGGTCCACCACGGTGAGATTCCAGGCCGCACCGGTGTGGGCGTTGTGGATATCCAGAACGAAACCGGCCGGGGTTCCCACGCTCATGGTGGCGGGACCGCTTTTGTCCATCACGAGCATGTCCGGACCGACAATGGTTATGTCGGCGGTCGTGTCCGCCCCGGCGGTCTGCCGGGTACCGGCATCGCCGTCGATCTGATTGTAGGTGTAGGCGGCGGTATTGGAAAAGAGCGCGCCGGTGTTGTTGGGTGCCGGCGGCGGACTGACGGCGGGCTGGGTATCCGCCAGCCGCACGGTGATGTCGATTTCGATCTGCTCGCCGGCCGGGATGTCGATGCCCGTGACGGTGTCCTCGATTACCAGGTTGGTGGCGCTGCCGGTGTTGAGCGGTGTCCACGGACCGCTGCCGGCGACTTTGGTAACGCCCACGAAGGTCAGGGAGGCCGCTGCGGCGCCTAAATCATCCAGGATACGCACATCGTGCAGGGCCGTGGTTTGGGGCGCGTTCGGCACGGTGATGCGGTAGGTGAAAGGCTGGCCAATGGCCGCCGTCAACAGGCTGCCGGCCTTGTCCAATCCGGCGGCGCCGGCCGTGCTGAAGGTGACGCTGTCCGTATTGGTCGGCCCGTATATCTCGCGCACGCCGACGGCGCCGCCCGCCGTGGGCACCGCATCGTCGTCGAACGAGTAGTAGAACTGGACCTGGGCCTGGTTGGCCAGGGTCATGTCCGGCGCCAGCCCGGCATCGGTCCGGGCCTGGTAGACCAGTCGCAGGGTATCGCCGGCCGGGATGGCATATTGGTCAGCGACACTGCTGTCGAAATCCCAAATGGCCACGCCGGTGGCCGCATCGTAGGCCGGTGCCAGATCCGGCAAGGGGCCGCCGGCGAGCAGGCCTATGCTGGACACGGTGATGGTACCGGCACCGTTGCGCATGCCGGTGGGGATGATGTCCCGCAGCACCGTATCGTAAGCCGGCGCCGTTCCGTTGTTGGTGATGTCGATGGTGAAGGTGACCCGTTCGTCGGCGTCCAGCACGGCATCGCCGCCGGCCGTGACGGCCGTTTTGGCCACTGCCAGATTGGGCTGCCGCACGTCGATGCGCTCGGTCACGGCAACGGTGGTGACCGTAACGGTGGCCGTTGTATACTGCATGGCCAGGGTGTTGGTCAGTCCGATGGTGTTGACCTGAGGATGAACGAGGTTGAGCACCCGGGCGCGATAGCGAATGACAAAAAAGTCGTTGGCCAGGATGCCGTCGGCCTGGTTGACGATGGTGCCCAGGTTAAAGGTCAGGGTGGTGGGGCCGGTGGCCGCATTGCCAGCCGACACGATGTCGGTGGCCGGAATATCCGGATGCAGGAAGGGTGCTGTGTCCGCGTATGGGGCGGCGGTGTCGCCGTTAATGCTGACGATCTCTTCAAACACCAATCCCTGTGGCAGGGTGTCCACGGCCTGCACATCGACCAGGGTGCCTTCCTGCAAGCCAAGACGCAGTTCATATTCGACGATATCGCCGATGCGCACGACATCGTCACCCGCGCCGAAGCTATCCTGCAGGCGTGTCTTGACCGTGGTGTTGTTGTCGCCCACCACCAGCGCGGCGACTGCCGGTCCGGTGAAGTAGTCGTTGTAGGCGGGCCCCGGCGGCGCGTTCCACGGCGCACCGGTGCCGTTGCGTTCCAATCCGCTGGGACCGTCGAGGCTGGTCCACTGGGCGGTGGCGCTGTTGCTCAGGACCTGGTTGATGAGCACGCTGTTGTCCACCAGCACATCATAGGTAACGGTGACGACCGCGCCTTCGGGAATGTCGATGTCGGCGTTGCCGTCGGCCAGGGACCATCGCAGGGTCTGGGGCGTGGTGATGCCGTCACCGGTCACGATAGGTGCGCCGATGGTATTGCCCGCGCCAGTCACGGTGGGATTGCCGCTGTAGATCAGCCCCAGGTCCAGGCTGTCGTCGATACGCAGGTCAAAGGCGTCGGCAAAGGTATCGCCCCCGGCTGCGGTGAAGACCAGCGCATAGCGCAGCGTGTCCCCGGCCTGAAGCGGGGTGCCGAAATTGGTGATATTGGTCACGGTCTTGCCCAGGCCAATGGCGGGCTCCACCACGGCAACCGCAGCGGTGGTCGCAGTCAGGGTCTCGGTGGCGGCCGTTTCGCCATGGTTGTAGGTGACCGCCACGGAGTTTTGCAGGGTATCGCCGGCATCGGTGACGGCGTCGTTGTTGATGCGCGCGTAATAGGTGATGCGGATCAGCGGATTGACCGCATTGACGCTGGCATCGTCCTCGCTCAGGGTGGCCACCGTGCCGATGTTCCACACGGCGCTGCCGGAGGTCTCGTCGGCCGGAAATGCCGCCATGGCTGCCTCACCGGGAGCCACGCCGTTGATGGTGGCGATGCCCTCGAAGGTATAGGCGATGTCGAAGGCAGCTTCGTTTTCCAACACATAGCTTATGCCGCTGCCGTCGAGGGAGTCGGTGACCACTACATTATTGGTCATCCCTTCGGGCAGGTGGATGTCGATCTGAAAGGCCTTGTGAGCGCCGATGGTGGGAACGGCAGCCGGATTGAGGTCGCTTTTGGTCACCGTCACAGGTGGTACGACCACATCGTCCGTGGCCGTGGTTTCATAGTCGTTGACCGCGTCGCCGGCATTGGGCAAGGCGCCGTTGCGCATGCCGTCCACCGCGCCGTCGGCACCGATGGTGTTGGCGCTGTTCAGGGCCGTGGCCTGGGACTGCAGCGAGGTCCAGTCCGCCTGGATGGTGTTGTCCAGCACCTCGTGGGGCTGGACGTCGGCGTCGATGCGCACGTCGAAGGTGAAGCTGATGGCGTTGCCGGGGTTGATGCCGTTGGGCGCGCTCCAGCTGAAAATCGGCCGGTTGGCGCCCAGTGCCGTGGTATCGATGATGTCCGGCGGGTTGGCGCCTCCCACCGTACCGGCATAGGTCATGTTAAGGCCCGGAAGATCGTCCAGCACGCGCAGGTTGTACGCCGTGGCCGTGCCGGAGTTGGTTGCGGTCACGGTGACGGTCAGCACGTCGGCGGCATCGGCGTTGGCGACGGCAAAGCTTTTGGTCAGATCGATGCGGGGCTCGCGAAGTCGGACGTCCACCCGATCGTAATTCAAAACCACCGGATTGCCGGTTTCATCGATGTACCGGGCGATCGCTGTGGTGGCAGGGTGTCCGTTGGAAAGAATATCCCCGTCGTTGGTTGCGGCGCTGTTTTCGACCCTGGCGATGAATCCGATCTCGAAGTCGAAGTTGCTGCCGGGCGTGCCGCTGGTCAGTCGCTGATCGCCGAAATCCCACTCCACATGGGTGTCCGTGCAGGTGGGCGTGATCGTACCGCCGGGATCGAAGCCGGCCGCGGCGTACGGCGGGGCATTCAGGTTGACCGCCGGCGCCTCGGAGCAACGCAGGCCTGCGGGCAGTTCGTCGCGGATCACGAAATTGCGCAGCAGGGCCACCGGCAGCAGGGTGTTGAGCCGGTATTCGATCTCTTCGCCGATGGAGACGTTCTGGGGGTCCCCGGCCAGCGGCGTGTTGGACAGGGCCGTGATCCGTTTGGGCTGGGTCTGCACGGGAAGGATCTGCACGGAGGCCGTATCCGCCGGGGAGGTGTAGAGGCGAGCCCCGCCGATGTCGCTGTTCGGTCGCGGGTCCACGGTCTGGCTGCCGGAGACGCCGGCAAGGCTGTCGTAGATGCTGTCGGCCGAATTGGTGAAGGTCTGCAACGGGGCCGCGTCATCGTCATAATCCACCCGGTAGTAAAGCATTACCGCCGCACCTGGGTCGATGCGCTCCAGGGCGGTGCTGTGGGTATAGCTGAAGGTGAGGACTGCCGGTGTGGCGTTGTTGACGGTGTTGTCGCTGACGGTGCCTTCGCCGGCCTCGTCGATGGTACCGTCGCCGTCGTTGTCCAGCCCGTCGGCGGCAAAAGGCAGCACATAGGCGAGATCGCTGGGGTCTAGGGTGTCGGTCGCCATCACGTCGTAGGCCGGGGCGCGAACGACGCCGCTGTCGGCAGCCTCGTTGGTCAGGGTGATCCGGTAGATGTAATTGTCGTAGGCATCGCCGTCGTCGGCCAGGTCGACCCAGTTGGAGCAGGTGGGACCATCGCCGTACAGGGATTCGTTACAAACTTCCTTGACCACGGTGATTTCCGGTTCGGTGACCCTCAGGGCGATGCGCCGGACCTCCACCCGCGGATAGCCCACGGTGCTGGGACCCAGATCGTAAACCTCCTCCAGGCCGGTGATGTCGTTGAAGAACACCGCCTGGAAGATGGAGTTCAGGGTATTGGTGCTCAGGGCCGTGTGTTCGTTGGGCGGTGCCACCGTGTCGACGGGATCGTTGAGAACGCGCGACGTCATATCGACCCGGAACCAGTGGTCTTTTTCGTCGATGCGTTCAGCGGGTACGACCTGGTTGAAGGTCCAGTTGATCCAACCCTCGTCCACCGCTGACAATCCACTGGGATTGAGGCCCACACCGGTGATCATTGCGGTGCTGGTTCCCGCAGGTGGTAACGGGTCGGTGGAAGAGATGTACCCCTGGCCGTTGGGCAGCTCGTCCACCACCTGGATGCGCTGCACCGCAATATAGGTGAAACCCGGCGTCTGAAAACCGAACCAGCCGCCCGTGTCGATATGGTAGGAGCACTCCTCGCCGATCTGGACATTCCGGTCGAGGTCCCGGGTATCCGGAGGCAGCTGGGAGAGTACCGGCGGGTTGTTCTCCGAACAATTTCCAAGCTGGGACTTGAGCAGGTTGAATCCGACGACGCGTGCGCGGATGCCATCCAGGCTGTAATTGTTGGCGCGGTCACTGCCGCCGTCGCTTCTCGGATTGACGACCGTCGGATACCACAGCAGCGATCTGCCCTGGCTGTCCGGGTTGCTGAAGGCAATTTCGCCGACCACGTCGGCACGGAATGTCAGATCGTCAGCGGCGATGTCCGCCGGATTGGTGCTTTTGACCACTTCGAAGGTTAGGGACCTGGTCACACCAGGCCCGATGGCCGACACGGATGTTCCGTTGTAGCGGTATTGGTAGATCGTCGCACCGGGCGGAATCGGCGCCGGCAGCTGCCACTCATCCAAGGGCGGCGGATTGGCGGCCAGGGTGCAACCGGCCGGAACCGTAACCACATCCATGGTGCGGCCAAAGGTGATGTAGGCCGTGAAATCTTCAGCATTGTGTCCGCCGCGGTTGGTCAGGTCCACCGTCAGTGGCAGACGTTGGGCCGGATCACCGGTGAGGATGAAGACCAGTTCGGTTCCGGAGATGTCGATGTCCAGGTCCTCGGGGTCTGCATCGTGGGTGGTGTTTATTGCCGGCGGGGTGATGGTGACGCCGGTCTGGCAGAAATTTTCGAACGCCACTTCCAGCCGGTTGGCCAGCATCGTGTTGGGTTGGGGCGGCGAGGGATAGGGCGTGTCGTTGTCCGGATCGGTGTCCTGGGCAGCCGCACCCGGTGCCTCATCACGGATATCGAGGTTGGCTTTTTGATCGTAAAATTCAGGAACGATCAGGATAACGCCAAAGGTGACCTCCAACTCGTCACCGTGGCGAAGCATGTTGATCTGATCCCCATAAATTGGGTGAACCGTGGGCCCGCAATCACCCACCGAACAGCCATTGCTGGTAAGGGTGAATTGCGGTGCCGTGTTGCCAAGGTAATCGGCGGCCGAATTGCTACTCTGGTTGGGATAGGTGCCGGCCACCGGGTTGTCCCAGGTGATGTTGTCGGTCATGCCGGGATAGGCGCCGTAGGCCGAATCCATGGCCACCCGGGGGGTATAGGTCGGGTCCATGACGTATTGCGGCGGGAGGACATCTCGTAATCGAATGTTCTTGACCGTTCCGCCGGTGCGGTTGGTGATGGTGATCCGGACCCGCCCCTTGGCCCCGGCGGGCTGCCCCGGATCCACGCCGGTGATGTCCACGGTAATGTCCAGATTGTTGTCGGAAAGGGTGCTCAGGGTCGCCATGGCAGTTCCGGGAAAGCTGCCGACGGAGGTGGCGACGATGCCGCCGGCCGGTGAATCGGCCTCGCAGCCCCACTGAACGTCCGAGACCGTGTTGGTGCGGTTGTCCGAACAGGACCCCACGCCGGAACCGGAATTGGGAACCTTGCCGACCAGATAGACATAACCGGAACCACCGTACGGCGCATCCACCAGATCGGGAGAGTCGTTTCCGGGGTTGCCAAAGGGGTTGTCGACATCGAAGTTGTTGATGCTGTTGCCGGCAGCTATACATCCTGTACCACCGGGGTCGACACCGTTGTTGGCGGCTACCGCCGCCGCACCGCCGGCCGTCGGGCAGATGTAGTTGATGTTGAGATTATCGGTCTGCATCAGATCGTCGAAACGCAGATCCTGCAGATCGGTATCGCCGTCGTTGCGCACCTGGATGCGCCAGATCACGTCGTCGAACTCGTTGCCGTAAACCGTTGTCGACCAGCCGTCCTGGTCGGCATCCACATTGCGGCCCCGCTTGAACACATCCGGATCCGGCTCGCGCAAGGATAAGTTGTCCAGGGTGGTGTCTTCCGTTCGCGGTGTACCCGGACATGAGTCATAAGTCGCGGGGATAGTCGGCGGCAAAACTTCATATTGGGTGCTATGGGTGAGCTGCGCCTGAATACGGCGATCAGTGCTGGCCATGGCCAACCCTTCCTGACTGAACCCTGCCGCACGTGTCACCGCGAACCTGAGGGTGAGCGTGTTGAAGTAGGAAGGCCATTCGGCTGTCAGCGTTGACAACGATGAGGGAATTCGACCCGGTGTCCAGGTCAAAATCTGATTGTTCGCGCCACTGACAACCGGATAGTAGGCAGCACCGTAGGTAGACCCGTTGAACTGCATCGGATTCGGGGCCGTGGGGTCGAACGTAAGCCCGGATGCACGCAGATCCTCGACGACCGTCATGCCAATGATGTCAGCGTCTTCATAGCGGTTGGCAATCACGATCGTAACGTAACCGTAACCGCATAATTCGCAGTAGCTGGCGCTCAAATCATGACGTATAGACGCAAAAGGTGCGCCCGGTGCAATATCGCAGGGGGCGGAAAATGCCGTATTGGCAGCCATCACCAGCGCCAGCAGGCTGGAAACCCGGGTAATCCATGCAGCCAAATGCTTAAATCCGTTTTTCTTCAGCAGCATATAGTTGGTCCTGCATCACCAATGAGAGTGATAATAAAACCGTCGACTATAATTGACCTGCGAAGAAAAAGAATTTCCTTCATGCCATCTCCAAAGGTTATATCTTCTGAGAAAAACAATCGGCGCTAAAGGATTTAACCAGTAATCGCCTGTTCTTTTCCCTTTGCCTTGTATTCAATTAATTGCGCCCTTGGCTTCGGGAGTACACGTGCGCGATTACATTATTTTTCAATCTATCCCTAGAAATTAACTAAAATTTCTCATTCAAGAGGCAAAAGCAACTTTGATGCCATCATCAATTTGTGGCCGTACATGGTAATATTTACAACTATTGCCTCAATCGTTCGACTTATAGAAGATAGGTTAACCACTTGTATTTCTGTTATAAATAACGTTTTTAAAAGCGGCCTTCGACAATTGAGAATTCATGCGTGTATGGGTGAGCATGATACTTTCCTAAATTTACAGTTATTTTATCAAAGCTCAGCATTGCGTGTATTAACAGCATGTTGAGATATATACACACGCGCACATCCGATCTTCTCTCATTTTTTACTTCAAAAGCAGAGATCAATCAGGTGTTCGCAATGCAATGTCAGTTATGATCGGCGCTGCTCCAAGAATAGTCAAAAACGATGTCGCCGCTTTTTATAGATGAGACAATTACTTTTTTCGATGTCTTCTTATAACTGCTCAATAAAGAAGTTTATCTGTCATTTTAATTTCTTTTTGAGAAATCTAAGGAGAGCCTATCGTTCTAAATCGATATGGAAGGTTATATCCGGGGAGCGAACTGATTCGTATTAATTGACTCAAGATAACATGCTTTTGATTGCGCAAACCGATAATTTATACGCGTATAAATGCTTGTAACAATATACTATACAACTTTTCAACAACATTCGCATAATATTTGGTAGCTTTGACGGTCTTAAGATTGCTGAGTGGATAGTCGGATGCCATACATGGAAGTAGTGTAAGAAATTAACCACAATGATATACTTCTTATCTTCTATAAAATTTTTGTGATAAATAGAATATGCTTCCTGTTTGTATAGGATTTACTTGAGGAGTTTAATACAGCCTTTGAGAAACGTTCCATAATTACTTTTCAACGACTATCCGTATTACTGGATTTGAATTTAGTTCTCATCTAACCAACCTCAGACAACCGATATTGGAGAATCAATAATGCGACCAGTTTGTTCAATGAGAGAAACTTCGGCCTGCCTATAAAGTACTATAATTTCGAAACTTACTTCCTCTTCGGCAGGTTATCGGACATATTGACAAGAGATATCACTAAATATCCCATATTATTACTTAAAGTTAACTTTTTTAAAATATCTATTGAATCTCTATAGTAATAAAAAAAAAGTTATCCCAGTTAGGCTTCAACGAATGGATGGAGACATGACTTGGTCAATAATTTCTTTTTTGTTCAATTTTGTATTATTTTGTATACACCCTCTGAAATCAAAGGATTTGTTCATTACACCGATGGGAAAACAAATGAATCAGTGGTCTCAGACGCTCCGGCACCCATCGAACAGCCAAAACCAGACTGCCGACGGGAACACCACCGTTATCGATCGCGGCGGGGCGAAGAGATGATTGGTTGGTAGACGGGATCAAGTATTGCGCATCACCCCTATGTTACCAGTCTGGCACCTCATCAGATCGTGTCGCTGGAGGATTCACCAATAAGGCTATAGAGGGCTCCTCGTCGCCGTTGACTCTAAAGGACAAAAGCAGCAGACCTTGCGGCATGTCAAGCAGGTAGTTCGTATTAGGCGTGCGACCCGCTGCAGTCTTTATGACCTGCCTCCGATACGGAAGTTTGAGCGAATCACTTATGATATTAACAACTGACGTGCTCACGTGATCCTTTCTTACAGATATTCATTAAATGGAAAAGCAAAAAAAATTCTGTAAAATAGTTGTAATGAATTTATGAGAAATTTATATCCATTACCGAGCTCTCTGTAAAAATAAAAGAGAGTTACTTAATGATTTGGAGCAAACGAACGAGAAATCATACAGATTGATATAAGCATTAACAGCACGTAAGGAATGCTTTGAAACCTCAAACTGATCTGCATATCGCCCAAAATTGTTTTATTTCTATGTCGCTGTAATTTTCTATAAAATTAAGTAACCACAATACCATGTGATTCGTGCAAGCTCTATTGACTGTATTCAAATTACATGTTTGTGCTGGCTAAAGCAGCTTCAATGAATCCGTGTGCGATAAGGAATGTAATTTCGGCATCATCATGGATAAATAATTTTAATCACATACAGATTTATTTGCCAGAGTTTATTCCTCAAAAAATCTCCGTCCTACCATTCTCAAGATTAAGGTAATCGGGAGCGCCTGGTGCATGGACAAGCTCGAAATGATCCAATCATTTAGGGACACAGCCAAACTGTCCAAATCCGAAGCGACTGCTGTTGTTGAAATTTATTTCAATGAAATGACCAACGCCCTGGCAAACGGTAATCGGGTTGAGATACGTGGATTGTACTCGTTTTTCGTCAAGGAATATGGTGCATAGATCGGGCGGAATCCGAAAACCGGCGAAAAGGTAAAAATTGCGTCAAAGAAGCTCTCATTGTTTTTAAACCGGGAAAGGAATTGAAGGAGAGGATTGTGGACTCCTTACAACACAAGGACAGACCACAATATAGAATAAAAAGGAAAATAGCGATTGGCGCTTGACCAAGCCTCTACACAA
>JASFFF010000006.1:0-27192 GCA_050124445.1 Desulfosarcina sp. | reverse complement strand
AAAGAAAAACAGATTCGGCAAGCTGTTGTCGAGAATCAAAATGCAATTATCCGAATGAATTAGCTTGTATAGAATTCACAGCATGGTTATGCAATTGTTCATATTGCAAATAATCAACACTTCAAAAACTTTGTCATTTTAGTTTCTCAACCCCTCAATTGGGCGTTATTCTCAAAACAATTTGAAATGAATACAATAAAATTCTCGGTAATTTTCAGAAGTCCAAAATACCCAGTTTTTGTCATTGATAAAGAAAGGCTTTTTTCAGCCTTTAGCATAGATGAACTGGCAGAATGTTGCATATCATCAACTCCACATAATGGCAGGAGCATTGTTCAGGTTGTTGATGCAAGCGGGGAAGAATTTTGGTACTCACCGGATCAATGTGCATTATCACCGGGATTTTCATTTAAAAAATGGACTAAAAAGGAAATTATTGAAGAATACAATAATAGTATAAACGCTCAATTGTCAGAGCAGCAATATTCAACGAAGTCAATATCAAGCAAGAGACTTGAAAAGGTTGTATACGATATTTGTAACCTGCTCAAACCATAACATAATGCTTCACAAGGGTCCGCTCGCCCACGGCGGCCTGCGAGTGACGTCGTTTCCGATGTCTCCAACGACCAAGTACCTATCAGTTCACAAAATAGTATGATTCAGCTTGGGGAACAAACAACTTGCCGAAACCAATTTTGAAAAAAACGTCATTTTCAGCCCTGTTGCCTGACAGAAATATACAACAGCGGGTTACTGAGACCGACAGACGTTTGGTTTGGGCACTAACAAGGTCCATTCTTGAGGCGGACACCTATAAACATCGGAGGTACGGGGAAAAAAGAAGGCGCCACTGGTCCGTTTTCCAATCGTTAATCAATTTGTTCGGGGTGTGCTTAAAAACGATCAGATTGTATGAAACAGGTTATAAAAATGCGACGCGAATTGTTATTAACAGGGAAAGTATTCAATTCAGCGACTTACCTTCTGCTTTTCACGGATACACATTTTTACATTTAACTGATCTTCATGCGGATTTTATCTCAGGATACGATCGTATCGTTTGTGAGAGTATTAAAAATTTGCATTATGACGCCTGTGTTATGACTGGCGACTACCGAGCAAAAATCAGCGGAAGTATTAAAGGCTCCCTTGAAGCCATGAAAAGCATTATTTCCACTATTCGAGCAAAGGACGGCATTTTCGCTACTCTGGGAAATCACGATACGTACCAAATGGCAGCCCCATTGGAAGGCATGGGACTTACCGTATTGGCCAACGAATCTGTATATATCAATCGAGACACCAATAGGATACAAATTACCGGGATCGACGATCCCTATTACTACTATACAGACCGTTCACTTTCTGCCCTTGAGGAAACAGCAGATGAATTTAAAATAGCCCTGGTACATACACCGTCATTGTATGATATCGCTGCAGAAAACGGGTATCGGCTTTATCTGTGTGGCCATACACATGGAGGCCAAATCTGCCTACCTGGAGGGCATCCTATCATCCTCCATCTGAAACATGGCAGAAAATATTACCGTGGTCTATGGCGATACAAAAAGATGACCGGCTATACTAGCCAAGGCTGCTGTACCATTGGTATACCGATTCGATTCAATACTGTAAGTGAAGTTACCTTGATTACGTTGTTGAAAGGATGATTCGTTAAATATGGTTCCAAAGTCGTGCCTACGAGTAGATGTAAAGTAAATGAAAGTGACCATTCTTGAGTATCAAAATTACCGATCACTCCAACGGCCATGCAGTTATCCGACTTGGTACCTTGCACGCGTCGGAGACTTTCATCAGCAAGGCATGTAAGGGTGCAGCCATAGTGAACTATTGCAAGCCCTAACTTATGCCGCAGATGGACGCGCCCGAAGGGTGAAAACCAAGAAATGGCATGTCACCGAGACGGATGTAAACATCAGTGGTGTGTGCGCTAAGGATCTATAGGGGACCAAGAAATTCGGGTTGCAGCTTATGAAAGAGTCAAGTACGAAATTCGACAAGTTTAAATCTCGAATCAAAAATAACCCTATCTTAGTCACCTTGATGGCACTGGGCATGGTTATTATTGCCCTGTCAACATTCACGAATGCAGCAAGAATCTGCTGGGTAAAGTAATTAAGGAATCACGGCCTAACGAAAATGGCGCGTGGACGGCGGAGGTGACGTATCCGTTTAAAGAGGCTATTTATATTGAAACATTCATTTTTAATGGCATAGGCAACGAAATCCATGGAGTGGCTTCATATTTGGAAAATGAACAGGTAATTCTTGAGGGCAAGCTAACAGAAGGTGGTCAAATTGAGTTCAAAATAAAGAGTAGAGAATATGCACCAGATTGGGATAATCACAACATAAAATTAGCTACACACCATTATCGTGGCAGAACCATGGGAAGCGAGATCAAGTTTGTTATGGAGACCTATGGTGGCTTCTCTTCTTATCGACCTATCGAAATTATAGCCAAGAGACTGCCTGACAAGGCAACTAACTCGGGCACCAAAAAATAGGCCTTTTCATACAATATCTACTAGCTCTCTTTTCCCGTGATTAGTTGTTTTTTTATTTGGATCACCCATCTTTCCGGTCTTAGCACATCCCTTATGATGGTTTTACCGTTGCACAATAAATATGTTTTGCGCAGTTGTGGCAAAGCTGTGTTATAGTAAGTATTCACACATTTTTAGTTGACCCTGATGAGGATCGCAGAGCTGGTGTGGGGTATTGACCCGGATGCGATATATTGGAATAGAGAGGAGCTAATTTCAAATGATAGCAGCCATATTGTACGGCCTTCCCTGCGTCCTGCTGCTAAGATGGATCATATGGGGAACGACCAGACTCTTCGAGCAGGAGTGGGAGTTGGATCATATCTGTAACTCCGGGCTTCGGGACAGCCAAGATGAAGCCAGGGTCCTGAAATGCCTGCTTCACAACGGATTATCAGAATGAAACAATGAGATCACCGAGCGGGATGTCTGCATATAACAGCATTGTCGCTATAGCAGACCACTCAAATTTTGCCTTTCCCATGATTAATATTACACTCAGCTTAGTAAATCACGGCTTAAACGAGGGCCAAACCGAGTTTAGCCAACCTTGTTCATTCAGGATTTGATTGGCCGATAGACGATGTCACTCAGGCGGCCAAGCCGCCGGTGCCATCGGTGCTATTCAGCCATTCGACGGAAGGAGTCAACATGATTAAAAGATGGAAGGTGATCGTTATCGTGGCGCTGGTGGGTGTGTCCATGCAGCTGCTGTGGAAAACCCCATCGTTTGCGCACTGCCAGGTCCCGTGTGGCATTTATGATGATCATGCCCGGGTACAAATGATGCTCGAGGATGCCGAAACGGTGGAAAAAGCGGCCCGGTTGATTACCGAGTTGTCGGCCAAGTCCGACGCGCAGTCCAACAACCAATTGGTCCGCTGGGTTTTCAACAAGGAACATCATGCCCAAAAGATCATCGCGACAATCAGCGATTACTTTTTAACCCAACGGGTCAAAACCGATCAAACGGATTATGTTGAACGATTGCGCAAGCATCATGCGGTTATTGTTGCTGCCATGAAGGCCAAGCAGCATGCCGATGTAAAATTTGCACGCCAGCTCAAAGCCAGCATCCAAGCCCTGGCTGCGTACTATCCTGAGCCCACCTCCTGAAACGCGTGCGGCATGCACGACAAAAGGAGAAAAATTGGGTTGGATTGTGGGCTTGTGCGGCGGTTTTATCTGGCTCCTGATCCTTATTTTTAGCTAGTGGGCGTAACCAATCCTACCCTGGCTGATTAAATGGCCACCACCTTGTTGCGCCCCTGGCTTTTGGCCTGGTAAAGGGCCTTGTCGGCCAGATCAACCAGCTGTTTGCCTGTAAGATCGCCACCGGGTTTGCGGGCCGCAACGCCAACACTGATGGTGATGCGTATGGTGAGATCTTTGTAGATAAAGTCGAAATCGCGGATCCGTTCACGGAATCGTTCACACAAGGAGACGGCTTTGTTCAAGGATGTGTCGGGCAGAATTAAGGTAAACTCCTCGCCGCCGTAGCGACAGCCCACATCGTACTTGCGAATGCTTTCACTCAACAGCCGTCCGAAATTCTTGAGCACCCGGTCGCCGCACAGGTGGCCGTGGGTGTCATTGACCCGTTTAAAGTGGTCCAGATCGATCATGCACAGGGCCAGGCCGTGACCGTAGCGCTCGGCACCCGAAATCTCGCGCTCCAGCGCTTCTTGAAAATAGCGCCGGTTGAACATGCCGGTCAATTCGTCGCGAACGGACATCTCTGCCAGCTTTTCCTGGGCCATGCGCATCTCCCGCTTCAGGCTGGCTTTCTCGAGCGCATTGGAAATGATGCGCAACAGGGCCTTGCTGCTTACGTTGCCCTTGGGCAGGTAATCGTAGGCGCCGGCTTTGATGATCCGAGAGGCGATCAACTCGTCTCCCTGGCCGGTGATCACCACCACCGGTGTTTCCAGCCCCTTGCTGCTGACCGCTTCGAGGAAATCCAGCCCGGTCCCGTCGGGGAGCAAGTAGTCTAAAAATATGAGATCGAAGCGTTTGCGCTCCATGGAGTCAAAGGCGTTTTGGATGGATTTCACCCGGGTCAGCTGAAGCTGCTTGTGATTGCGCAGCGCCTGTTTAACCTTTCTAAAATCGGTATTCTTGTCCTCGACACAAAGGATGGAGACCTTTTGGTCCAGGTTCAGGATGGTTTTCCCACCCGTATAGTCTTTGGGTTCGTCATGGCGAAGGGTTTGTATTTTTTTGACGATATCGGATATGCGGTTGGCCGCATCTGATATTTTACTCAACCAGCCGGTCAGATGAGCCGGAATATTGCCGTCCATCTCCATCAACTGCACATTACCCATCAGGACCATCAGCGGCTGATTCAACTCATGGGCGGTTGCCCCGGCCATTTGCAGCAGGACCTTGAGGCGCTCTTCCTCGATCACCGTTTCATGCTGTTCCTGGATCCGCCGGTTGGCTGCCTCCAGTTCTGCAACTGTCCGGTTGAGTTCGGTGTTGCTTTGCTGAAGGCGTTGGCGGTGTTGGTATAGTTCGACAAAGACATTGACTTTACTTCTCAGGACCATTGGATCCAACGGTTTAAACAGATAGTCCACTGCGCCTTTCTCATATCCGGTAAAGACGTGGGTTTCTTCTTTACTGATGGCGGTAACGAAGATAATGGGAATGTGGCGCGTTTTCTCACCACCTCGAATCAGCTCGGCCACTTCGAACCCGTCCATTCCGGGCATTTGTACATCCAGAAGGATCAGGGCGAAGTGATGTTCGAGAACCAGGCCCAAGGCTTCGTTACCGGAAGTGGCCGTGATGATGGAGAGCTCCGGCCGTTCGAGAACCCCTTCAATCGCCATAAGGTTTTCAGGCCTGTCATCCACCACCAGAATGTTGATTTTCTCATTTGCGGGCATATGCAGAAAACCAATGGGTTCAGCGGGTCGCCATTTGCGTTTGGAATGACCCCGATCAAGCGATCGGCGGTCCGAGCCAGATTTTCAGCATGGAGACCAGTTTGTCCAAATTGACCGGTTTGGCCAGGTAGTCATTGGCTCCGGCCTGAATGCACTTGGCCCTGTCTCCCTGCATGGCTTTGGCTGTCAGGGCGATAATGGGAAGGTTTTTGTACCGTGCCCGGTTTCGGATTGCCCCAATGGCCTGGTAGCCGTTGACATCCGTTATCATGACATCCATGAGTACGAGGTCAATGTCTGGAAATCTGATCAGTTTGTCAAGACTTTCCTTGCCGGTCTTGCCGGTGATTACCGTCACGTCCTGGTCTTCCAGGGCATTGGAGATGGCAAATACCGTACGCATGTCGTCATCCACCAGTAGAATGGTGCGCCCTTTGAGGACGTGGCGCCGATCGTCCAGGGCCTGCAGTCGATCGCGATGAACACTGTCCAGCGATTCGGGAGGCAGATGCAAAACGGCGATAAGCGCAATCAGCAACTGATCCGGCGTTTGGATGACGGTGCAGGTGGCCGCCATGGCTTCGGCCACCGGATTTTTCCTGGTGCTGGCCACTGTCGGTGCTTCTGGATACTGAAACAGCGGAATCGGTTGATGCTTGAGGTATGTGAAAAGCGAGCGTTGTTGGCCTGCATCCACGGATGGATGCACGATTATCGCATGTACGGTGTAGGCGGTGAGGGCCTCCATGGCCTCGGCTGCTGTGGTTGCCACCAGGGTGTGGATCGTCGGCCCACTCAATGCATCGGTGATCCGCGCACGGCGGTCCGGATCGCTGTCCATCACGAGGATATGCCGGTCATTACTCGATCTCAGATGTTCCACATGTTCAAATGCAGCCTCCAGGTCGCTGCTGGCCAACGGTGTATTGAGATGGCCCGCCGCCCCGTGAGCCACGGCGACGAAGGTGTCATCGTTGGCCGATAGGGTAAAAATGGGAATATGCCGGTTGGTTGGATTGGCCTTCATTCGGGAAACCATTTTCCAACCACTGCCATCGGGCAGTTGCAGGTTGAGGAAAATCAGCGTTGGCAGATAGTAGTCGGCAAAGTGCAGTCCGGTGGTGAATTGTTCGGCCACCAGCACCTTGTATCCGTAACGGTGGGCGTGGGCCTTGATGTGGGCTGTCGATGGTTGCTCCGCGTCGATGATCAGCACACATGTATCTCCGGGGATCAGCCGGTTACGATCGTCAGGAACCGGCTCACTCCCGGCATGCACCTCGGCCTCTTCGGGTGCACGCTGCGGTTCAGATGCCCGAATGGACACCTGTCGGGGTGCATCGCTGCGAATCATATCCGGTAGCCTCTGCACAGGCGGAAGAATGGGTAGGATCAGGGTAAACCGGCTGCCCTGACCGTCTTTGCTATCCAGGGTGATTTTGCCGCCCAGCATGTGGGCCAGTTCCCGCGAGATGGAAAGGCCCAGGCCGGTACCACCATACTTGCGCCGCGTGGACCCGTCTATCTGTTGAAAGGCTTCGAAAACCATTTCATGTTTGGCTGCCGGTATGCCAATCCCCGTATCGACCACACCAATGGCCAGGCAATTGCTTTCCCCCGCGTCTCCGGTATTCCCGCCGACATCCAATTCAGGCATAGCAGTGATTTCCAAGGCCACGCTGCCGCGTCTGGTAAATTTAAAGGCATTTGACAGGAAGTTTTTCACAATTTGTTCGATGCGCTTGCGGTCGCTAACCAGTTCATGCGGAACACCTGGATCGACGTGGATGCTGAAGGCAATGCCGCGCTGCTCGGCTAGAGGGGCAAAGCTCTCCCGCATGGTCCTGGTGATGGCCCGGATCTCGACCGGCTCCAGATTCACCTCCATCTTCCCTGATTCAACCTTGGCCAGATCCAAAATTTCGTTGATCAGATTCAGCAGGTCTTCCCCAGCTGAGTGGACCGTCCGGGCAAACTCGGATTGCCTAGGGGTTAAGGTCATTTCTTTATCTTCCATCAGCAGGCGGGATAGCAGCAGAACGCTGTTGAGAGGGGTTCGAAGTTCATGGGACATGTTGGCCATAAACTCGGTCTTGTAGCGGCTGGATACTTCCAGCTGCCGGGCTTTTTCGGCCAACTCGCGGTGGGTTTCGGCCAGCTCGGCGTTTTGTCTTTGCATATCCCGTTTCTGTTTTTCCAAAATGGCCATGTGGGCTTCAAGGTCGGCGGCATTTTTAACCATTTGGGCGTTGGCTGCCTCCAGTTCCAGCTGCTTGATATGCAGCTTTTCCTCTGAGGATTGAAATGCCTGAGTTTGTTCCATGAATGCGCGTGCGTTATTCTCCAGCGCCGTTTCGCGGGTTTGTATCTGTTTGGCCTGCTCACGGGTTTGTCTTCGCAATGCCGCTTCCTGTTGCCAATCGAATGCGGCGCGAAGAGCCACGGCAATTATTTTTGTGGATGTTTGGGCAAACCGGCAGTCGGATTGACTGAAAAGGCTGGCCTTTTCCAATTCCAAAATACCGATGACCGCTTTTCGCGACACCAGAGGAAGCATGATCAGGTTGCCGCTTTCATCTGGCGCGATCGGCCTTATCTGACCACTGGCGGCATCTTTGTTGAAAATGGCCACCTTCTGGCCCACAAGCAGGCGGTTGTCAGACCCGGCTTTGCCACAACGTGCCTGATGGGTCTCCAGATTGGGGTGGCCGGGGAAACGACAAGCGCATTCCAACTCGCCGGCATCGCTGGTGATAAAAAAGTCGGCTTGATCCAGATCCAGCGCACCGGAAAGAAATTCGAGCGCATTCAAACACAGCTCTTCCACGTTTTTCTCGCCGCCGATCAACCCATGCAGGCGGGTTAAATCGGCGATGAACCGCGATTGGCCCTCGTAGCGCGTCTCCAATGTGTTGATCTGGCCAACCAGGATGTCGACGAATTCAGCAAGGTCCGCCGTCTCGAGCCCATTTTTTCCCAATCGGCCTTTTACGACCGCCGACAGTCGCCGAGACAAGGCATGCACCGGCATGACGATTCGCCGCATGATGGCCACGGCGCCTGTCAGCGCGGCGACGATGGCCAGCGCAGCAACGGTTAGCACGATGAGCTGAAGTCGACGGATGACGTCGAAGGCGGCCGACACTTCAATTTCCAGAAACAGTGCGTATGGGATGTCGTCCACCAGGATGGGTATATGGGTGCCCATCACCTGCATGCTGCCCGGCCCCCGGTAGATGAACGGCGTCGCCGGTTCGCCATCTGAAATACCATCTGGCCGACGGGATAGCCACAACTGCGTTTGGGCACTGTCTACGGCCTGGTCTGCTCCGGTTTGCAGCCCGGCGGGTGAGCCGGCCAGCACCTGTCGGTTGCCGTCCAGAAGGTATGTCTGCAGGCCGGCTTGTTGATCAGCAGACGTTTCAAGCATCTGGTTGACCCTGGCGAAAAAGGGGCCGGGACTGAATTCTCGGCCCTGCTCAAGATGATCTGCCTTCCAGTCGTTGTAGAGTCTTCCCAGTTGGCTGGCTTTCAGTTCGGCAGCCATGAGAAGCTGTTGGCGAACCTGTTGATCCAGGTGCTGGTGGACGGTTTGGTAGCAGAGGGTGCCGACGATGGCCATGGGTGCCAGACCAATCAGCAGGGTGGTGAACGCGAGGATCCGCCCCAGGCGTTGGCGAACCAGCAGGTCCAGGTTGAATGGAAACAACCGGTCAGAAGAATCTTTTTCCATGCCCATACTGCTCCAAAAACCTGCAATCACGCCAAAGTGGCCTGCCAGAAGCGTTGCACCAAATCCCTGAGATGCTCGAATCGATGGCTGTCGATCAAGCTGGATCGTTCCTGAAGGTTGAGCCGGTGAACAGCGGCCCGGTAAATCAAATACGCCTGCCGAAGCCGATAGGCGGTGGCCACGTCCACGATGCCGCTTTCAGCCAGGCTTTGTAATAGACGCACATTGTCCGTCCATTGGGTGATGTCAGGATGATCGGCGGCATGCTGCAATACGAGGTACTGGACCAAGAATTCGATATCCACCATCGCCCCGACATCCTCTTTGATGTCGATTTGTTTCGGTGGCGCAGACAGCCGGTTTTGACGCATCTTCTCGCGCATCTCCCGAACCGAGGCCTTCAACGCTGACGGATCTCTACGGCTGCAGAGCACCTGCTGGCGGATGGATGCAAACGCCCGGCGCAGCGCGGCATCCCCGGTGATGGGCCGGGCCCGGATCAAGGCTTGGTGTTCCCATGTCCAGGCTTTATGCAGTTGATAGCTTTTGAAGCCATCCATGTGACTGACCAGCAGTCCCGAAGATCCATTGGGCCGCAGGCGCATATCGGTTTCGTAAAGGGCGCCGGCAGCCGTGTGGGTTGAAAGCATATGCACCACCCGCTGACCCAGCCGGGCAAAAAAATGGGCATTGTCAATGGGGCGTTTACCGCCGACGGTTTCACCGGGATCGGCCGCATGCAGGAAGACCAGGTCCAGATCCGATCCATACCCCAACTCGAATCCACCCAACTTGCCATAGCCGATGACGGCAAACCCCTGCTCACAGGCCTGTCCGTCAAGGGTGCAGGTGGGACGGCCGTGCTTGTCCACCAGATGGTTCCAAGAGATCGCCACCACCGCATCCAGAATGGTTTCGGCAATCCAGGTAAGATGGTCACTGACCTTCATCAGCGGCAGCACGCTGGTAATATCCGAGGCCGCCACGCGCAGGGTATTGACCTGGCGAAAGATGCACAACGCCTCAATTTGGTACTCAAGATCATTGTCGGGTACTGTGGCCAGTTGGCGTTCGAGGGTGTCGCCCAGAGCCGTCCGGCCGGGCGGTGCATACAAGGTGCGCGGATCCAGCAATTCGTCCAGCACGACCGGGTGGCGGCTTAAAAAGGCGGCGATCCATGGGCTGGCGGCGACCAATCGAATCAAATGGGTCAGGGCGGTTGGGTACTCGAGCAGCAAAGCGAGGTAGCTGGTGCGTTGTTGAATGCGTTTAAACAGTTGCAGCACCCGCTGCAGCACCGTTTCCGGATTGTCGCAACCGCCAGCGGCCGCCAACACGCGAGGTATCAGCCGCTCTATTCGGCGTTTACCAGCACGGCTCAGGGAACGGGATGTCGGTTCGGCGTTATAATCGGCCAACAAGGCATCCGCTGCATCGACATCCCGAAAGCCCACTTTTTCAAGCAGCTGCCGGCGCTCCGCGGCGAGCAGGGAAAAGGACCAGGTTTCGTCCCCGCCGTTCGTCTTCCGGCTGCCGCCTGCCGACCCTTTCCGGGTATCCGATTCCAGCAGGCCGTCGAAACTGGAGCGGACCCGATGGCGATGGTCATCCAGGGCCCGCCGGTAACCCTCCCAGCTGTCAAAGCCCATGGATCGAGCCAGCCGCAGCCGGGCAAGGGCATCAGCGGGCAGGTCGTGGGTTTGCCGGTCATGGACCTCCTGAAGCCGGTGCTCGGTCGTTCGCAAAAATCGATAGGCCTCAACGAGCCCTTGACAAACCGGCTGGGGCACAAACCCCTCGCGTTCCAAAATGACCAGCACGCGTTGTATGGCCGGTTGTTGCAGCGCTGGCAAGACGCCGCCGCGAATCAGCTGGAACATCTGACCAAAAAACTCGATTTCACGGATACCACCACGGCCCAGCTTGATATTGTCGTGACGCTTGTTGCGGCGAACCTCGGCATTGATTTTCTGCTTCATTTCCCGCAGCGATTCAAATACGCCGAAATCCAGATAGCGGCGATAGACGAAGGGTTTCAAGCGCTTCAGTAACGCTTGGCCGGCATCCCGGTCGCCGGCCACAACACCGGCTTTAATCAAGGCATAGCGTTCCCATTCCCGGCCCTGGCTCTGATAATAATCTTCCATATGGTCGAAATTCATGACCAGGGGGCCGCCGTCGCCATAAGGCCGCAGCCGCGTATCCACACGAAAGACAAAACCGTCGACAGTGGTTTCGCCGATGGCTTGAATCAGATGCCGACACAGCTGGGTAAAAAAGGTGTCATTGGATATGGGCTGCCTGCCGCCGACGGTTTCCCCACTGGCCGGAAAGCTGAACATCAGATCCACATCCGATGAAAAATTGAGCTCTCCGGCGCCCAGCTTGCCCATGCCGAGGACCACCAGGCGTTGGCTGTTGCCGCTACCGTCGGTCGGCCTGCCATGCATGGCCGCCATTTGTTCATAAAGCAGGTCCAATGACCCATCGATGGCCGCGGCGGCAAGGGCGGTAAGGTCGGCCATGGTTTCATCCAAATCGCCCAGGCCGGCCAGATCCCTAACGGCAATGCGTACCATTTCCCGCCGCCGAAACTGCCGCAGGACGACTTGAAGGGACGCCATCAATGAATTGATGCTGCGGTTCTTGTCGATTGCTGCCGCCGACTGAAGCAGCGGTTCCAGGCACCGGGACATGCGTTCCGCATCGTAAGTGGTAAACAGATCCTGCGTGTGGATCAGGTCAAGGGCCATGTGCGGGTGGCGAATGCAGCTGGTGGCAACGAATTCACTGAAGCCAAAGGCCTTTGCCAAGGTTGCTGCACCTGGCGTGGTGGCGGAAAAGGTCTGGTCGGCGCTGCTTGCATGACTGCAAAAGGCCGACCATCGTTCCTGCTGATCGTGATTCAGCCGGTCGGTGGGGGTGCCTGTCATCGGTTTGGCTGTATCCTTTCAGGATGCTTCTGATTTGCCGCCAAGGTGGCTGTTTTTCTGCTGGCGAGAGCGCACTGGAACGGATTGCGACACGCTTGGTAACAGGGTACCAGATTTCATAAACAATGCCAAGATCAGTATTTTTTCGATAGGTTATGGGCTATTTGGTCCCTGGCAAGTTGACTTTACACTATTGTAATTTTAAACTCAATTTAATTGCAAAAATGTAAAATAATGCCTTGTGAAAAGCGGTCTTGCCAGCCGACTGGCTGTGGATGCAATTGGATTTCAATCAGTTTCAATTTGTGGTACATAAGTTGCTTCGTTATTTAGAAATTACCAGTTTATGCGAGTCCGGCACTGGCCTCCAGTACCGGGCTTTTTTACCCTCGGCAGCCAAAGGAGTGTATCAATCATGTGCCGACTGTTTGCCATGACCAGTGAAGCACCCGTTTCTCCTATGATCGCCTTGGAGGCCATGGATGTCATGCGGGAAGGTCACGACGGATCCGGCGTGGGTCTGTTCCTGCGTGACCTGGGTGGGCCTTTCGAGGAGATTAAAGACGCCCCTATCTTGTCGGGTATTTTCAGTGAGGCGGGCCTGCGGCGTCTGGATGCCTTCATGATGGATATCGGGTTTATGACCAAGTACAAAATTACCATCAAGGTGCCAAAGACGCCGCCGCCCGGGGTTCCCAAGCGGGACATCTATTTGATTCGCGCCTATGAATACCCTGAAGAGTGGGATGGCTACACCACCGACGCCCTATACGACAAGTTGCTTAAAATTCGCCTGCAGCTGCGCGCCATGGGCGAGGCAGAGGGGGATATGATCGTTTTCTCATTCTGGCCGGACGTTATTATGATCAAGGAGATCGGCGACCCGCTTGAAGTGGCCAACTATCTGAAGTTGGACCGCAAGGAACTGCATGCCCGGGTCATCATGGCCCAGGGCAGGCAGAACACCAACTACGCGATCAACCTGTATGCCTGCCACCCGTTTTTCATCCAGGGGTATGCATCCATGACCAATGGTGAATGCACGGCCTTTACCCCCATCCGGGAGTTTTTGCTGTCGCGCAATTTTCCCGGCTACTCGGGCTACCAGAGTGATTCGGAGGTGTTTACCCACATTCTGCACTTTACCCAGACCCGTTTGGGCCTTGGTTTGTCGGGCTACAAGCATGTCATTACCCCACTGCAGGATGCCGACATCGCCACGCATCCCAATGCTGACTTGTTAAAGCAGCTCAAGCACTCCTGCCGCCGCTTGACCATCGACGGTCCCAACTGTGTCATCGGTTGCCTGCCGGATCACAGTTTGTTTATGGTTCAGGATCGTAAGAAGCTGCGACCCGGCGTGGTCGGTGGCCGTCCCGGAAGGTACGCCTTCTCTTCCGAAATCTGCGGTCTGGATTTTGCGGTACCCGACCGGGACAAGAGTCAAGATTTTCAACCCATGCATCTGGACACGGTCATCGTCGGACCAGATCGCCAGGAGGTTTCCATATGCAGCCAAATGCAGCCATTAGCCCCTCTACACTAAGCATCAAGGACCTGCCCTGGCAGATTCTCTGGCATAAAGACAAATGCACCCTGTGTGGTCGCTGCACGGCCGTGTGCCCGGTCAACGCCATCGAGTTGGGAGTTTACCGCAAGCGGCAGATCACGGTTTCCCTGGAGCCCCAGGGCAACCCTACCAGCAGTTTCGACGTGTACCACGGCATTCGCCAGAAGACCGATCCGGCTTATGCTTGTGTTGGGTGTGCCACTTGCAGCTTGGTATGCCCCAACGACGCCATTTTCCCCATGCGATCGGATGAAGCAGACAAGTTGCGCTACCACATCAACCGTGGCGGTCAACCCCGCAGCCGCGGCGGTCGTCGCAATGTGACCGAAGGTATCCTGGATCAGATCAAATTCATCCGCATTTCCATGCTCACCGACCCAGCCCTGGATGCCGGACGCCACGAATTCGAGCTGCGAACCCTTTTGGGCCGAATTTTACCGCCGGAGCAGAACCTGAAATTTTTTAGCCAAAACGGCTGGATTCCACCGGTGCGGGAGATCTATCCGCTAATCATCGGCGGTATGAGTTTCGGCGCTCTCTCTCCCAACATGTGGGAAGGCCTGCAAATGGGGGTGGCCTACCTCAACGAAGAGTTGGGCATGCCGGTGCGCATGTGCACCGGGGAGGGCGGCTGTCCGCCGCGTCTGCTGCGCAGCCCCTTTCTCAAATACGTAATCCTGCAGATCGCCAGCGGCTATTTCGGCTGGGACGAAATTATTCATGCCATCCCTGAAATGGTCGAAGACCCCTGCGCCGTCGAGGTCAAATACGGTCAGGGCGCCAAACCCGGTGACGGCGGCTTGCTGATGTGGCACAAGGTCAACAAGCTTATTGCCGCCATTCGCGGTGTGCCTCCGGGGGTCAGCCTTCCCAGCCCGCCCACCCATCAGACCCAGTACTCCATCGAGGAATCGGTGGCCAAGATGATTTTGTCCATGTACATGGCCTGGGGATTTAGGGTGCCGGTATACCCAAAAATTTCAGCTACCTCGACAGCTATGGCGGTGCTGAACAACCTTACCCGCAACCCCTATGCCGCCGGCCTGGCCATCGACGGTGAAGATGGGGGTACCGGGGCCGCCTACAACGTCTCCATGGACCACATGGGGCATCCCATCGCCACCAATATCCGCGACGGCTACCTCAATCTGGTGGAAGTGGGCATGCAAAACGAGATCCCTTTGTTTGCCGGCGGCGGCGTCGGAAAAAGCGGCAACCTGGCGGCCAACGCCGCTGCCTTGATCATGCTCGGCGCCAGCGGTATTCAAACCGGCAAGTACATCATGCAGGCGGCTGCCGGCTGTTTGGGGTCGGAGTCCGACCGCTGCAACATCTGCAACATCGGCCGCTGTCCTCGGGGCATTACCTCCCAGGATCCGCGTCTGTATCGCCGTCTGGACGTCGAACAGGTGGCCGAGCGCGTGGTCGATCTTTACCTGGCCTTTGACACGGAACTGAAAAAGATTTTGGCTCCCCTGGGGCGGTCAACAGCACTGCCCATCGGCATGTCCGATGCCCTGGGCATCAGTGACTACAATGCCGCACAGCGATTGCGTATCCAATATGTGGTGTGATTCACCCTGACGCGGCCATGGCTGGGGCTCCAGCGGGTTGAATGATTGCGGCTCTGCACCTACCGGAGAACATGTGATGACGGAAAAGAGACAACCCCTAACCATATCGGGAAAGCACGACGGGCAGCGGCTGTCCTCACGCATTCTTGAAGAGCAGATTCAACAGGCGGTGGCGGGCGGCCATCGTCAACTTAATATTCACGCTTTCGGCCAGCACGGCATTGGCGGACGTCTGTGGAAGACCGATGCCGCGCCCGTGCACATCAAGATCGAGGGCCATCCCGGCCAACGCTTGGGTTCCTTGGGCTATCCGGGCACATTCATCGATGTGCTGGGACCCGCCTCGGACGATGTGGGCTGGCTCAACGCCGGTGCGGTTATCACGGTGCATGGGAACGCTTCCAACGGCGTGGCCAACGGCATGGCCCAGGGCAAGGTCTATATTGCCGGCAATATCGGTTCACGCGGCATGACCATGACCAAGTATAATCCCCGTTTTGAACCGCCCCAATTGTGGGTGCTCGGTTCTGTCGGCGACTATTTCGCCGAGTTCATGGCCGGTGGCGTGGCCGTGATTTGCGGTCACAAGCCCCAGAATCCGCAAAACGTGTTGGGCCATCGACCCATGGTGGGCATGGTGGGCGGTCGGGTGTTGTTCCGTGGCCCCCACAAAGGATTCAGCCGTGCCGATGCCAAGATGGTACCCATCGATGACGACACCTGGGCGTGGCTGACCGACGGGCTGAGGTCCTTTCTGTCCGCCATCGACCGACTGGAGCTGTTCGATTCGCTTGCGGTTCGTGAAACCTGGCAACTCATTGCTGCCCGGTCCCCACAGGACAAAGGGGGGGTCGAACGCCGCTCCATGGCCGAGTTCCGCAAGACCGTCTGGGATGCAAGACTGGGCGAGGGTGGTATCGTCGGTGACTTGACCGATATCGATCGCAGCCCCATACCGTTGATTACCAATGGCGACTTGCGGCGCTTTGTTCCCGTATGGGAAAATCGTAAATTCAAAGCACCTTGTGAATCGACCTGTCCGTCGGGCATCCCGGTTCAGGAGCGCTGGCGATTGGTTCGCGAGGGGCGTGTAGACGAAGCCGTTGATCTGGCCCTGGCCTTCACGCCATTTCCGGCTTCGGTGTGCGGATATTTGTGCCCGCACCCCTGCATGACCGCCTGCACCAAGGGATCGGCCTTTATGACCCCGGTGGACGTGTCTCAACTTGGACGGGCCAGCATCAGCGCCAGCATGCCGGAACTGCCGCCACTTTCCGGCAAGCGTATCGCCGTGATTGGCGGCGGGCCTGCCGGCATCTCAACGGCGTGGCAGCTGCGACGCCTGGGGCATGAGGCTGTGGTGTTTGACAATGCCCCGACCCTGGGCGGCAAGATCGCCTCGGTGATTCCCAATACCCGCATGCCAGCCGATGTGGTCGAAAAAGAGCTGGAGCGGGCCTCCGAGGCCATCCCTCACATTCACCTTCAGCAGCGCCTAACACAGTCCGAAACGGCTCAACTGGTAACCGATTATGACTTCGTGATCGTTGCCGCCGGTGCCCAACAGCCGAGAACGCTGTCCATCCCGGGTAAGGAGCGGCTGATCACGGCCATGGATTTTTTGGCCGATGCCAAACAGAATCGAGCCAAACCGGGTCAGCGTGTGGTGGTGATCGGTGCGGGCAACGTGGGTTGCGATGTAGCCACCGAAGCGTCCCGGCTGGGAGCCACAGATATTGTCTTGCTGGATGTGCAGGAACCGGCCAGCTTTGGCAAAGAACGCGAAGATGCGGAAGCCGTCGGCGCCGTCTTCCGATGGCCGGTGTTTACCCGCCAAATTACCGAACAGGGGGTTGCGCTCGAGTCCGGGGAATTGATTCCTGCCGACACGGTGGTGGTCTCCATCGGCGACGCACCGGATCTCGATTTTCTGCCCGATGACGTGGCCACATCGCACGGCTTCGTGTCGGTCAACGAAGACTATCAGACCTCCAATCCCAAAATTTATGCCATCGGCGACGTGGTGCGGCCCGGCCTGCTTACCGACGCCATCGGTGCCGGTCGTCGGGCCGCGGAAACCATCGCGGAGATTGTGGCCGGCAAACGGCCCGGGGCGGACAGGAAGATGGTTATCGACATCGAGCGCATCTCCTTGGAATATCTGGACCCCCGCATCATCCAGTATGAAGATATGGATCAATGCGGTTCCCAGTGTTCCTCTTGCGGGACCTGCCGCGACTGCGGTATCTGCGTGGCCATGTGTCCGGAAGCGGCCATCCGCCGGGAGGCACGCCAAGGGGTCGACTTTGAATATGTGGTCGATCCGCAGCGCTGCATCGGCTGTGGATTTTGCGCGGGTGCTTGTCCCTGCGGCATCTGGGACCTGATAGAAAATACGCCCATGGGCTGACATGAGTGGCGCGGTTGCCAGCAACACCTTTATAAACAAGGCAGGCCTTGGCGCCAGCCTTTTTTAGAGGGTTGATTTGCCAGCCAGATGTGGTAATTGACCACAGGCCATTTCACGTGCGGCGGTGAACCCCATTCGCGTCAACAGCAGACAACATGCAAGCATTATTGGCACTCGAAGACGGACGCCATTTCAACTGCCGGTCATTCACCGGTCCGGGTGAAGCCGGCGGTGAAGTGGTGTTCAACACCAGCATGACCGGTTATCAGGAGGTGCTCACCGACCCGTCCTACAGCGGACAAATGGTTGCCATGACCTATCCGCTGATAGGCAATTATGGTGTCAATGCCGAAGATGTGGAATCTGCCAAAATCCAGGTGGCCGGCTTTCTGGTCAAGGAGTATCAGCCCTTTCCCAGCAATTACCGGTCCACCCAATCACTTGCTGAGTACCTGAGCGGTCAGGGGATTTTGGGTGTCGAAGGACTGGACACCCGCGCACTGACCCGCCACATCCGTAACGGCGGGGCCATGCGCGCCATCATCTCCACCGCCGATCTGGATACGGAATCGTTGACCCGGCGGGCCAAGGCGATTCCCAGTATGGTGGGCATGGATTTGGCGCGGGGGGTTAGCACCCTGAAGCCCTATCGCTGGGCCAATGGCCGACCTGACATTCTGGATGCAACGGTCAAGCTGGATTCAGGCATATGGCAGCAGCGGGGGCAACGCCCGTCGGTGGTGGCCATCGATTTTGGCCTCAAATACAATATTGCCCGCTGCCTGGAGCGGGTCGGATTCGAGGTGGTGGTGGTGCCGGCGACGAGCGATGCTTCGACCATCATGGCCATGGCACCCGACGGCCTCTTTCTTTCCAACGGCCCTGGCGACCCGGAACCGGTCACTTATGGCGTCCAGACGGTTGAGGAGCTGTTGGGCCGCCTGCCCATCTTCGGCATCTGTCTGGGCAACCAGATTCTGGGCCTGGCTTTGGGTGGGCGGACCTATAAACTAAAATTCGGCCACCGGGGGGCCAACCAGCCGGTCAAGAATCTGGCCAGCGGCAGGGTGGAGATCACCTCTCAGAACCATGGCTTCGCCGTGGATGTGGACAGCCTGGATAGCGGCGATGTCGAAGTCACCCATATCAACCTGAACGATAATACCGTGGAAGGCATTCGGCACCGCCGGTTGCCGGCTTTCTCCGTACAATACCATCCGGAGGCCTCCCCGGGGCCGCACGATGCGGCTTATCTGTTTGACGAGTTTAGGGCCATGATGAAAACGACCCGATAAAAATGGACGGATTCATAGAAAACCCGGTATCTGCGTTATACACAAAATTTTATCCTCGGAATATCACCCATATGCACCCCAAGGGCACTTCCTTCGGGGCGCCTGCGGAAAATTTTTCGCAGGCCTTGATCTCGGGCTTTCTATGAATCCGTTGAAAGCGCAGCTGGTTGCAGATTCATCAACGGTAAGACGACTATTGGCTTCATTATCGATTGATCGGAAGGCAGATTAATATTCTGACTTCTTGATGCTGACACCTGTATCCTATCGTTAATAACATGCCCAAACGTACGGATATCCACAAGATTCTGATTATCGGCGCTGGACCGATCATCATCGGTCAGGCCTGCGAATTCGATTATTCCGGCACCCAGGCGTGCAAGGCGCTGAAGGAAGAGGGCTACGAGGTGGTGCTGGTCAATTCCAATCCGGCCACCATCATGACCGACCCGGAAACGGCGGACCGGACTTACATCGAACCGGTGACCCCCGAGGCCGTGGCCAAAATCATCGAAAAGGAACGTCCGGATGCCCTGCTGCCCACCCTGGGCGGCCAAACCGGCTTGAACACTGCCGTGGAGGTGGCCCGACAGGGAACCCTCGACACCCACCGTGTAGAACTGATCGGCGCCTCCCTGGATGCCATAGAAAAGGCCGAGTCCCGCGACCGGTTTCGGGAAGCCATGAACCGCATCGGCCTGCGTATTCCTCAAAGCGGCATTGCCACTGCCATGGCAGAGGCCCGCAGCATTGCCGAAACGATCGGTTTTCCGCTGATCGTCCGTCCCAGCTTTACCTTGGGCGGCACAGGCGGCGGCGTGGCCTACAACCCTGAAGATTTGGAAACCATCGCCAAGGCCGGCTTGGATGCCAGCCTCACCAACCAAGTGATGCTGGAAGAGTCAGTTTTGGGATGGAAAGAGTACGAACTGGAAGTGATGCGGGATCACGCCGACAATGTGGTCATCATCTGTTCAATCGAAAACCTGGATCCCATGGGCATCCACACCGGCGACTCCATCACCGTGGCCCCGGCCCAGACCCTGACCGACCGGGAGTACCAGGCCATGCGTGACGCATCGCTGGCCATCATGCGCGAAATTGGCGTGGATACCGGCGGTTCCAATGTCCAGTTTGCCATCAATCCTGAGAATGGCGACATGATCGTTGTCGAGATGAATCCCCGGGTGTCGCGCAGCAGTGCCCTTGCATCCAAGGCCACCGGGTTTCCCATTGCCAAGATTGCCGCCAAGTTAGCCGTCGGCTACACCCTGGACGAGATTCCCAATGACATCACCGGCGAAACCCTGGCCTCCTTCGAACCGACGTTGGATTATTGCGTGGTAAAAATTCCCCGCTGGACATTCGAAAAATTCCCAGAGACCCAGGATTTACTGACCACTTCAATGAAGTCGGTCGGTGAAACCATGGCCATCGGCCGCACTTTCAAGGAGGCTTTCCAAAAGGGCTTACGCTCGCTGGAGATCGGCCGCTTCGGTTTCGGTGCCGACGGCAAGGACCGTCCCGAGGCGGATGGGGCGCCGCCCACCCTGGACGAAATCGAACAAAAACTGGCCATTGCCAATTCCCAGCGCATCTTCTATCTGCGTCATGCCTTCCAGGCGGGCATGTCCATGAAGACGATATACCAGACCACGGCCATCGACCCCTGGTTTCTCTTTCAGCTGTCGCAGATTTTCAGTCTTGAGCAGGAAGTGGCTCAGGCCGGCCAAACGGCAGGCCATTACGTGGCGACCGACGACGGCATGCCCGAGATGAATCCCGAGCTGCTGGTCCGTGCCAAGACTGGCGGCTTTTCCGACGCCCAGATCGCCCATCTTATCGGTAGCACGGAAAAAGCGGTGGCGCGATCACGCAAGGCGCTGGGTGTGCGGCCGGTATACAAACTGGTTGACACTTGTGCGGCAGAGTTCCGGGCAGCCACCCCCTATTACTACTCCACCTATGAAACCGAGTGCGAAGCGCGGGTGTCG
Source organism: Desulfosarcina sp. (assembly GCA_050124445.1). Taxonomy (GTDB): domain Bacteria; phylum Desulfobacterota; class Desulfobacteria; order Desulfobacterales; family Desulfosarcinaceae; genus Desulfosarcina. The sequence goes on along the minus strand of JASFFF010000006.1, from coordinate 6,219 downwards.
GACCGAAAGAAAGTGATGATTTTGGGAGGCGGACCCAACCGCATCGGGCAGGGCATCGAGTTCGACTATTGCTGCGTTCACGCCTCTTTCGCATTGCGCGAAGCGGGCGTGGAGAGCATTATGGTCAACAGCAACCCGGAAACGGTGAGCACCGACTACGACACGTCGGACAAGCTCTACTTCGAACCGCTCACCCGAGAGGATGTCCTGCACATCGTCGAAAAGGAAAAGCCCGATGGCGTCATCGTTCAATTTGGCGGGCAGACGCCCTTGAACCTCTCCACCCCGCTGCACGAAGAAGGGGTTGCCATCCTGGGCACGCAACCGGAAAGTATCGACCGGGCCGAAGACCGCGAGCTGTTCCAAGCCATGCTAAACAAGCTGGGGCTCAAACAGCCGGCCAACGACACGGCCCTGTCCATCAGCGAGGCCCTTTCCATTGCCGAAGGGATCGGCTATCCGGTGATTGTGCGTCCCTCATTCGTGCTCGGTGGACGGGCCATGAAAATTGTCTACGACCCCAAGGATATGGAGAATTTTACCCGCTTGGCCATTTTGGCCTCTCCAGAGCACCCGGTGCTGATCGACAAATTCCTGGAGGCGGCCGTGGAGGTCGATGTGGATGCCATCAGTGACGGTACGACCACGATCATCGGTGGCATCATGGAGCACATCGAGGCAGCCGGTGTTCACAGCGGCGACTCCGCCTGCGTGTTGCCCCCCTACAGCCTTGACGATGGCATGATCGATCAGATTACCGCCGCCACCAAGGCCATGGCCGCCGAATTGAAAGTGGTGGGGCTGATGAACGTGCAGTACGCCATCAAGGACGGCCAGCTTTACGTGATCGAGGTGAATCCCCGGGCATCCCGAACGATTCCTTTTGTCAGTAAGGCCACCGGCATCCCCTTGGCCAAGCTGGCCACCAAGATCATGCTGGGCAAAACCCTGGTTGAACTGGGGCTTACCCAAGCGGTCATTCCTGCGCACCTGTCGGTCAAAGAGGCCGTCCTGCCTTTTGACCGTTTCCCCGATGTGGATACCCTGCTGGGACCGGAAATGAAGTCTACCGGGGAGGTGATGGGCATCGGTACCGATTTCGGATTGGCCTATGCCAAGGCCCAGCTGGGTGCCGGTCAGCGCCTGCCCCTTTCCGGTACGGTATTTATCAGTGTGGGTGACGATGACAAGGCGGCCATGCTGCCAGTGGCCCGGCAATTTGTTCAAATGGGATTTGCCATCCTGGCCACCGACGGGACCTGGTCGCATCTCACCGCCAGCGGTGTGCCGGCCGAGCGGATCAACAAGGTCTCCCAGGGCCGGCCCCATGTGGCCGATGCGGTCAAGAATGACCGCATCCAACTGATCATCAACACCGGCACCGGTGACGAACCGCGCCAGGACGGCTACACCATTCGCCGGGCAGCTCTCAAATTCAAAGTGCCCTATGCCACCACCGCCGCCGGTGCCTCGGCGGTGTGCCGCGCGGTTGCCGCCTTGCGGGAAAGACCTTTTGGTGTCAAACCCATTCAGGATTACCACGCTTAGCCGGCCGTAGCGGCCCCTGTTCAACCCTCAACCATGCAAAAAAATGACCATGAAACCACTTAAGACCATCACCCAGGAGCCTGTTGACGATGACAAACCGCGCGAAGCCTGTGGCCTGTTTGGTGCTTTCGGCCATCCGGATGCTGCCAAATTGTGCTATTTCGGAATCTACGCCCTCCAGCACCGGGGACAGGAAAGTGCCGGGATCGCCGCGGCCGACAACGGTACCATCGACGAGTACAAAGGCATGGGCTTGGTCCCCGACGTGTTTGACATGGACACTCTGGAGCACCTGAATGGGTCCACCGCCATCGGTCATGTGCGCTACTCGACCACTGGCAGTTCGGTGGTGGCCAATTCCCAGCCCCTTGTCGTGCGCCACCGGCAACGGGCCTATGCCGTGGCCCACAATGGCAACCTGGTCAATGCACATCATATCAAGGCGGAACTCGAGGACACCGGCTCCATATTCCAAACCACCATGGACAGCGAAGTGTTTTTACACCTGTTCGTGCGCAATTTGCACCTGGGATTCGAAGACGCCCTGAAAGCCTCCGTGGCGCAGATGAAAGGGGCCTTTTCCATGATCGTTCTCACCAGCCGGGGGGAGATGATCGGCATTAAGGATCCCCATGGTTTCAGGCCGCTTTGCCTGGGCAAACTCAACGGCTCCTACGTCCTGGCATCGGAAACCTGTGCCCTGGATCTGGTGCAGGCCGAATTCGTGCGGGAACTGGAGCCGGGTGAGATCGTCATTATCAGCAGCGAGGGAGTCAAAAGCATCCGTACCAACACGCCCAATCGCCGCTCTTTCTGCATTTTCGAGTTCATCTATTTTGCCCGGCCCGACAGCACTTTTTTTGGTCACAACGTCTACCTGACCCGCAAGGCCCATGGCCGCCGGTTGGCAGAAGAGGCACCGGTGGACGCCGATTTGGTCATGCCGTTTCCCGATTCGGGCACCTATGCGGCCCTGGGTTATTCGGAAGCGGCCGGCATTCCGTTCGAGACGGGCATGATCCGCAACCATTACGTGGGCCGCACCTTCATTCAACCCACCCAAAGCATGCGCGATTTCGGCGTGCGTGTGAAGCTGAACCCGATTAAAGAGCTGCTAAAGGGCAAGGACATCATTATCATTGAGGATTCCATTATCCGCGGCACCACAGCCAAAACCAGGGTGAAGGCCCTGCGCGAACTGGGGGTCAATCGGGTTCACCTGAGAGTCAGCGGACCGGCGCATCGGTTTCCCTGCCATTATGGCATCGATTTTTCCACCAAAGGGGAACTGATTGCCGCGCGTATGAGTGTGGAGGACCTGCGCCGCCACCTGGGACTGGATTCGTTGCGCTATTTGAGCCTGGAGGGGCTGCTTTCATCCACCGGTATCGCCAACCCGGGCGATCAATTCTGCAAAGCTTGCTTTGATGGATGCTATCCGGTTCAATTCGACGAAAACCTTTCCAAACACTGCTTGGAACGCAGATAATTGGAATCAGGCTTGCCTTTCGGATGTTAGCACACTAAAATGCCCTCTTAGTATGGTGTCTGGCAATCACCACCGACCCCGGGGGACCCCATGATCGAATCCAAGTATCTGAAGGAAAACATTGAGAATATTCAGCGACTTATGTCCATATCCGCCCTCAAGCACTTCGAAACCCGCAATCTGGGCAAACTGCTGCGTCTCAGTAAAATCCGCCAGTACGAAGACGGTGAAACCATTATTCAGGAAGGGGACATGGACCCATGGCTTTACTTTTTACTTTCAGGACAAATCAGGGTTACCAAAGAGGGCGAAGAGATCGGCACCATCAGCAAAAAGGGCGAGATTTTCGGTGAAATGCGCATCATCGACGACCAGTCGCGCAGTGCCACCGTCCTGGCAAGCGGCAAGACGGTTTGCCTGGCCGTGGACACCTCGGCGGGCAACCGTCTCTCCACATCCGACCAGAAGGACGAGCGACTGGATTTTCTGCTTTTGCTCTACCGGATTTTTGCAGAATATATAACCTACCGCTTGCGGTTAACCAACGAAGAGTTGATCCGGTCCAAAAAGGAAGTTCGGCGCCTGGGCGGGGTTCCGGATGTCGAGGACGACAAGGATGAAGACGCCGAACTGGATAAATTGATGAAATCGATGTGATGCGTAAAACCGTTGCCTTCACCCGCCAATCGGCCAACGTTTTCTTGCATATTCTTACCCGCTGCAACCTTCACTGCCGCCACTGTTACATCAATCCTGAGCAGCATGGCCGCCGTACGCTGGACCTCGACACCATCTGCCGCTGGCTAAGGTTGTTTTCCCACCGGCACCCATCTCCCAATGTCATTTTCCTGGGCGGTGAGCCGACCCTGCACCCGGATCTGGCCGAGGCGGTGGGCTGCGCCCGCGCGTTGGGATACGCATCGGTGACCATCGACACCAATGGCTATCTGTTCCATGATATCTTGGATCGGGTGACGCCACAGACGGTCGATTTCTTCAGCTTCAGTTTAGACGGACCCACCGCGTCGGTAAACGATCCGCTGCGCGGGCAGGGCAGCTTCAAGCAATGTACCCGAGGCATCACAGCGGCCAAAGAGAAAGGTTTTGCCGTCAGCCTGATTTACACGGTCAGCCAGGCCAATATCGATCATCTGCAGCACATGCCGGCATTATTGACCCAACTGGGTGTGGACCGGTTTTTCATTCAGGTCATCGGGATCCGCGGACAGTGGGCCGGGGATGCCCAGCGCCGTCAGGTCCTGGCCCAGGTGGATCGCGATACCTGGTTGGCGGTCGTCCCGGCGGTCGCCGAAAAGGTTGCCGAGGGGGGGATTACGGTTACGTTCCCCAAGGTGTTCCTCGGACCTGACGAGGCCTTTGCCTGCGCCGGCCTGGTGGCCGACAACTACTTCATCTTTCCCAACGGACGGGTTTACCGCTGCCCGCTTTGCGAAGATTATCCCCTGCACAGTTTCGAGATCCGGGAGGGCCGGCTGGTGGAGACGGGCAAGGTGAACGAGTCCGATCTGTTCCCGCTGATGATTCCCCAGGGATGTGTGATGCACCGGATCATTCATCCGCATGACCCTGGCGGCGGGGGGGACCACGGTCATAAAATTGCCTGCTGCCTGTTAAAGGAGGAGATCGTCCCCTGATCTGCAGTTCTGGCGTTGCGCGGGTCCGAAGCCTCACTTACCGGCAACCACAGCCATAAAACGATTTTCCATCTGGCGGCGCGCGGTTTTGATTTGCTCGATGGCGGCGGTCAGCGTTTTGCGGGTGTTTGGCAGCCCCTTGAGGATGCGGGTCTGTGCCGGGCACAGATACCAGGTGCAGACAAAGGGCCGCTGGATGCGATTCAACCTGCATCCGTCAGCACCCGCATACCGGCATTGATCGCCCTTTTGGTGCAGCAGCTGCCGCCGTGGCGGGTCGATGCCGGCCAGATGCAGAAAGAGCAGGTCGTTAAAATCGGCCCATACCCAGGCCCGTCGGCAGCAACTGTCGCTGCACGCGGGGCAGGTGCGGCGACACAAATGATCCATGTGGGGAAAGATGGCTTCGTATTGCCGGCGAATGGCAAGGGCCTGGCGAATTAGACCGGCCATGGCCGGCCGGTTGCGCGAAATGGCGATCGACAGACCGGCGTTGGCCGCCTGCCACAGGGCCGGGGTGTTCCAGGGAACGGTGGAAAAAAGGGCGTCCATGAGGTGTGTGTTAACAATTTCGGCCCGATGATTCAAATGATGTTTAAAAACGATTAAGGTGAGCGGCTGATGCGCCTGCTTATGGTAAACGGAATCGTAGTTGCGGCCATTGCCCTGACGGGTTTGATTTGGCTGGACAGATATACGGCCCGGGACTGGCGAACCGCCAGCCGCGAATCTGCGCAGATTGCTCCCGACCCATCCTCAACCCAAGAGGCGGTTCTGCATGTATACGGTGCCGATGCCTGGGGGTGGCGCGGTTGGTTTGCCATTCACACCTGGATTGCCGCCAAACCGACGGGCGGGACTGCCTACACCGTATACGATGTGGTGGGCTGGCGCAGTTATTATGGACAGCCGGTACTGAGAATCAGACGCGATGTACCCGACCGCTACTGGTACGGCAATCAGCCCCGGATTTTAAAGGCGCATAGCGGCAGTGGTGTGGATGAACTGATCGATGTTGTCGACCAAGCGGCCCGTGCTTACCCGTGGAAAATGACATACAAGGCCTTTCCGGGCCCCAACAGCAACACGTTCACCGCTTGGGTCGCCCGGCAGGTGCCGGAGTTGGAACTCAAGCTTCCCTTGTCCGCAATCGGTAGCGGTTATAGGGAGTAGTTGGACGTTGTCTTCAGCGTTGATTGGCCTTGACGGGACGGTCGGTATGTGCAAAGGCCAACGCAACCATCCTCGACTGCAGCCTTTCAAGGAGCAACCAACCCATGAGACTCGGCATCATCGGCCTGCCCCAGTCGGGCAAGGCCACGGTTTTCGAAGCCTTGACCCGCAGCATCGCCGCCGATGGCAACCGTCAGGAAAGCCGTATTGGCACCATTACCGTGCCCGATTCGCGGGTGGATACCTTAAGCGGCATGTACCAGCCGCGTAAAACCATTTTTGCCCAGGTGGCCTATTTTCTACCCGGCAAGGGGGACTACAGCGGCGCGGCCAAAAAGGACCCAAGCATCTGGA
>JASFFF010000005.1:0-27516 GCA_050124445.1 Desulfosarcina sp. | reverse complement strand
CGCCCTTCGGACATGGCGGTGAAGCCGTGCTCAAAGAAATTCACTCGGCGGCGTTTTCCCACCATAAGCAGAGTCTGAGAGTCGTGGATCTCATCGAAAACAACGGCAGCGGTTTGAACCTGACCCACGAGGTTCGTGACGGCATCATCAAACATTCCAAAGGATACGGTAAAATTTTACCGGACGATCCCGATGAATTGGCCTGCACGATCGAAGGACGCATTGTGCGCATATCTGACATCATGGCCTACCTGAACCACGACCTGGATGACGCCATCCGCAGCGGTGTCATCCACGAAGCGCAAGTGCCGGACGTCTGCACACAGATTATCGGTCGAACGCATCAGGAGCGGGCCACCACCATGATTCGAGATCTGGTATTTTCCAGCCGGGCCTCCGGGGGAGAACTCCAGCTTGGCATGAGTGACGAGGTATATGGTGCCATGACCACCTTGCGAACCTTTCTATATGACAATGTCTACCGTTCCGTTCGTGTCCACCGGGAATTTATCAAAGCAAAAAAAATCTTGTCCGAGCTCTACAACTACCTGATGGACAACGAACACACACTTGAACGGGAGCTCTCCCGCATGGGCATTGCCGGTTGCTTGAGCAACGGCAATCCGCGAGAGCAGGTGGTGTGCGATTTTATCGCCAGCATGACCGACCGTTATGCCCTTGGCCTTTATGAAAAGATTTTCTTCCCTTCACCCACCGTTTGAGGCACATCCGAGAACCATGCAAGTGAACCATTCATCGTTGGTCAAACTCAGGCATCGATACCTGCCGCTCTTGGACCGCCTTGAGGTCCTGTTTGATGAAATGGATACGGCTTACGATGCCGTGGCGCGGCGGTATGGCTTTCGCTGCAGCGGCTGCGCAGATAATTGCTGCCTGACCCGTTTTTATCATCACACCTTTTTGGAATATCTTTTTTTGGTCGAAGGCATGGCAACGCTCGACACCGCCGTACGCCAGGCAATTGTTGCCAAAGCGCTATCCGTCAATGGCCGAACGGCCGTTGCCAAGCGCCGGAATGATGGCCTGCGCATCATGTGCCCGCTGAACCAACAGGAACGCTGCAGCCTGTACCCGTTCCGTCCGATGATCTGTCGGCTTCACGGCATCCCACACGAATTGCACCGTCCCGACGGTTCAATAATCAAAAACCCCGGCTGCAACGCTTTTTTCGACCAGTGCCGGGAAAGCGGCCGAACGGCGTATATTCCCTTTGACCGCACACCCTATTACCGGAAAATGGCCTTGCTGGAAAACGAACTGCGCCAGGCAATTGGATACGGGGGCAAAATCAAAATGACCGTCGCCCAGATGCTGGCCACCGTTGATGAGCGTATTGATGAAATCGATTGACCCGAATGAGATAGACAGGCTGCCTGGGATACCACTTGCCCGGAATGAGAGGTTTCAGTTCCGCTGCCACCGCGGCCTGACTTGTTTTAACCAATGCTGCCGAAACCTCAACCTGTTTCTCTATCCTTACGATGTGCTGCGATTGAGAAAACGACTCAATGTGGATTCCGAGCAATTCTTGGATGCCCACGTGGACGTGGTGCTCCGCGAAGGAAACCATTTCCCGGATGTGCTGTTACGTATGGCCGACAATCAAGCCAGGACCTGCCCTTTTCTGGGTGACGAGGGATGTAGCGTTTATCCGGACCGGCCAGACACCTGCCGGACGTTTCCGGTAGAGCATGGCCTGCGATTCAATGATCCGCCCGGCGGATCGGAAATCGTCAGTTTTTTCCGGCCGCCGGATTTCTGCAAGGGCCGACACGAAGACCGGATGTGGACATTGGCTGAGTGGGCGGATGACCAGGAAGCGAAGACTCACAACGAGATGACCGTCCGCTGGGCCAAAATCAAAGCCTTGTTCCTGGATGATCCCTGGGGGTCAGAAGGGCTGAACGGAGCCAAAGGCAAAATGGCTTTTATGGCCGCCTACAACATCGACCGTTTCCGCGATTTCGTTTTTAAAAGCAGTTTTTTAAAACGCTATCGGGTAAAGCAGTCGCTGGTCAAAAAATTGCGCGTCAGCGACCGGGAGTTGCTGCTGTTCGGTTTTGAGTGGATCCGGTTTTTCGTGTGGGGCATGGCCGCAAAGAACATCCGTTCGTGATGGGTGGTTTGCATATGCCCTTTAAATCCGATAGCCGATCGCATAGTAATCCACATCCTCGGGATGCACGTAAACTTCGGATACAGCTTTGTCACGAACGGATATGCCGGCCCGGTGAACCGACTCGCTGTCGCCTGAAACCAACGGATGCCAGGCACACAGGTCTTTACCTTCGGATAGGCGCCGGTAGGCACAGGTTTTGGGTAACCAGCGTAGACGGGGAATCTGCGTCGGTGTTAAAACCAGGCAATCGGGCACCCGGATGGTTCGGTGGCCGTAGTCGGTGCAACGGCATGTACCGGTATCCAGCAGGTAGCAGGCGACCCAGGTGTAGGTCACGCGGCCGGTTTTGGAATCGCTAAATTTTTGCAGGCAGCAACGCCCGCAGCCATCGCAAAGGGATTCCCATTGTTCCTTGCTCATGTGGGCCAAGGCCATCGTTTTCCAAAACGGTTGACCGCTGACCGGCAATACGGATGGTGATTGTTTGGTGCTCACGACGCTATTGGTGACCCCGCGGCATGGTGTGTGTGTGCATGGCTGGCAGCCTTACCATGATTGCCTGCCGGGAAAAAGGAAATTCGTGACGATTACCACTTGGATCCAGAAGGCTTATTTTTCCGACCGCAGTCGATAGGTGTCTTGAAAACCGCCAGACACGCTCCTGGAACGATGCCCGGGGCCTTACAGGCAGCCAGATTTCTTCTGATCGATGGACACCACACCGATGCGTCTCACCACGCGGCTCAACTCGAGGTAGGCCGAACACTGGTTGAACAGGCGGTCCCGGTGCCCATCGGTCTGGAAATGTATTGCAAGGCTCAGCAGGTGCGGCTGGACGGGTGGGTGTCCGGCGATATCAATGCGTCGGACCTTGAAACGATCTATCTGGGGAATTGGAATTTTCCCTGTCGGTTCTATCGCCGTATCTTTATCTACCCCAGGGACAAGCGAATCCCCATGGCGGAGCTGCGTATCAGGCCAAGCGGCGATATCCAGGGAGGGTTTCCTTTTTAAATTTCTTATGGAACTTGAGCACTTTCTTGATGTAGTGCTGCGTCGCCTTGAACGGCGGGATACCCTCGTAATTACGAACATGGCGGGAACCGGCGTTGTATGCAGCCAGGGCCAGCTGAACATCGCCGTCGAACCGGTCCAGCAGCGAACGGAAATAACGCACGCCGCCGTCGATGTTCTCTTCGGGATCCCAGATGTCGCCCACGCCAAGGGCCTTGGCGGTTGAAGGCATCAGCTGCATCAGTCCCCGGGCCCCCTTCTTGGATTTTGCCTTGGGGTTGTATCCGGATTCCGCCAAAATGATGGCTCGAATCAAGTGCGGGTCCACCTCGTAACGCCCGGCCGCTTTAACGATAATCGCATAGAAGGGAATGGATTCGTTCAAATGGACGTTATCGCCCACCGACGCGACGATCGAGTGAGGCTCGGCTATCGCCGGTGTGGCTTGGCTATCCGGGTACGCCGGGGCCAGGTCAATATCCCAGAAAGCTGGGTTTGCCTCCGTTTCCGACAGGGCCATATGCCTTTCGGGCACCAGGTGGATCGGCGCCGGCATCTGCGGCAGGGCCAAAACGGGAGGCAACGTTGATAGGGTCGCGGTTGCTTGTTTGAGTGAGTACGCACCGGAAAGTACAAAGCTACAGATAAAAATGGTTGTCACAAAAACAGCAACATCTCTTAGATACTCGTATATATGGTTGGTATGCGTGGTCGTATTCATGGTGTATCAGATCGTATGGGGTTGAACGGAAGGTTTTGCGTATATTGCGCATTCCTTGCCAATTTCACTTTTGCAAATAGAATGCCGGATAGTAACCAAATTAAGACTTCTAATTATGATTACAACTGGTTATATTCTTCCTGTAATACTTTTTAGGCTTTTATCTGTGGAATAGGGTCGTTAGAAATTATGGAATTGGTGCCATAGTGGGAAAAGATTTTCTTCCGAAGACGACTGTCTCGATATCTCCCAAGTGTAACGCTTATCCACATACACACGTTGCTAAATATTGATCCGATAATCTATATGCAGTGTTTCCAGCTTGTCAACTCTCAAGATCAATACGGCGAATTTCAACTTTAAAGCACTCGCTGAGGCTCGTGGTCGAAGGATGCAGGCTCAAATGCCCAGATAGGCCTTCTTTACGTCTTCATTGGCCAACAAGTTGTCGGCGCTATCGGCGAGGCTGATGCGGCCGTTCTCCATCACGTAGCCCCGGTGGGCGACCTTGAGCGCCAGGTTGGCATTTTGTTCAACCAGGAAAATAGTGGTGTTTGCCTCGCTATTGATCTTGCGGATAATTTCAAATATCTGTTTCACGATTAAGGGGGCCAGACCGAGCGATGGTTCATCCAGTAGAAGCAGCCGCGGGCGGGCCATCAGGGCACGAGAGATGGCCAGCATCTGCTGCTCGCCGCCGCTTAGGGTGCCGCCGGCCTGATTGCGCCGTTCAGCCAGAATGGGGAAAAGGTCAAACACATAGTCCAGGTCCGATTTGACCGTATCCTTGTCATTTCTTAAAAAAGCCCCCATATCCAGATTCTCCAACACCGTCAGGTAGGGAAAAATGCGTCGGCCTTCAGGTACCTGACTGATGCCCATGGCGACAATCTTGTTGGGGTTTACCCCAGAGATGGACGCGCCCATGAATCGAATCTCGCCCGAGCGCGGCGGCACGATCCCGGAAATGGACATCAAGGTTGTGGTTTTACCGGCGCCGTTGGCCCCGATAAGGGTGATGATCTCGCCTTCATTGACCTCCAGACTGACGCCCTTCAACGCATGGATGTTACCGTAGTATGTGTGGATATCGACGAGGCTAAGCATCAATTTCCTCTCCAAGATAGGCCTTAATCACAGCCGGGTTCTCACGGATTTCAGAAGGTGTTCCCTGGGCGATCATCTTGCCGTAGTCCATAACAAATATCCGGTCCGAAAGGCTCATCACCAACTTCATGTCGTGCTCGATCAGCAGGATTGAAATGCCTTCGGTTTCGCGGATTTTCAGAATAAGTTCATCCAGCGCCTTGGTCTCCTTGGGATTCATGCCTGCGGCAGGCTCGTCCAGGAGCAGCATAAACGGGTCTGTGGCCATGGCCCGGGCGATTTCCAGGCGCCGCTGGGCGCCGTAGGGCAGATTCTTGGCAAAATCGTTGACGTGCTTCTCAAGCCCGATTTTTTTTAGGATCGCATAGCTTTTTTGGATCACGGCCTCCTCTTCCCGGCGGGTGTTGATCCCTCGGAGCACCGCGCCCAGAATACCGGCTTTCATGCGACAATGGCATCCGATCATCACATTTTCCAAAACGGTCATGTTCTGAAACAGGCGGATGTTCTGGAAAGTTCGCGCCAGCCCTTTTTCGGTCACCAGGTTGGGTTTGATGCCATTGATCCGCTGGGTCGCGCCGTCTTTCGGCGCAGTAATCATGATGTCTCCCCCGCTGGGGTCGTAGATGCCGGTGATACAGTTGAAAAACGTAGTCTTGCCGGCACCATTGGGACCGATCAGGGCCACGATCTCACCCTGGCGAACATCCAGATCCACCTTGTCCAAGGCCCGCAGTCCGCCAAAAAGCATGGTCAATTGTTTTACGTCGAGGATGGGTTGCATATTGGTATCTGTTTTTAGGTAAGTGCCTTCTCCTGGCCCATCGATTGATCGGGCTCCTTGTATTCATAGGTCCGCCGGGTAACTTCCACGATACCGCCGGGCCGAAAGACCATCATCAACACCAAAATGGCCCCAAAAGCCAGGATGCGGTATTCTGACAAGAAGCGCAGGTATTCGGGCAGCAGGATCAGGATAAATGCGCCCACAATGACCCCCACAATGGACCCCATGCCGCCCAAAACGACGACGCACAAGATATTGATCGATTCCCAGAGCGTAAAACTGGCTGGATTGATGAAGGTGGTTTTGGCCGCGAAGACCACCCCGGCAAAACCGGCCCAGGTGGCGCCCAGGGAAAAGGCCATCAACTTGGTCTTGCGCTTGTCGATGCCCATGGCCTGGCAGGCCACCTCGTCCTCGCGAAGGGCGATCCATGCCCGACCGATACGCGAATTTTGCAGGCGGTAGACCACGAAGATGGTAAACAGGCTCAGGGCAATCATCAGGAAATAGATATAAATGGTGGTCTGTTGGATGTCCATGTCAATGCCGAAGAATCCCGGTCGGGGAATGTTGGCGATGCCGCTGGGGCCAAAGGAAAATTCGTTCCAGTTCTCCATGATCAGGCGAATAATCTCCCCGAATCCCAAAGTGACAATCGCCAGATAGTCCCCCCGCAGCCGCAGCACGGGAAACCCCAGAATGATGCCGAACAGCGCGGCCAGGCCGGCACCGATGGCCAGAACGGTCCAGAAACCAAAGCCAAAGTGGTAGTTGAGCAGTGCATAGGAATAGGCGCCTACGCAGTAAAAGGCAGCGTAGCCCAGATCCAGCAGACCGGCAACGCCCACCACAATGTTCAGCCCCAGGCCCAGCAGAATATAGATCATGGCGGTAATCATGATATTGGTCTGGTAAAGCGAGAAAACGAAAGGGAACGCCACGGCCACAACGCTGACCACGATCAATGCGGGGATGGTAAATCGCCGGTCATTCAGCAGGCGCTGGCTGAGCGTCACCCGGGCGACCCCGTCGACCTCCGTTTGGCGGATACCCCGCTCCTTGCGTCGGATCAGGAAGCGCCAAATGGCGCTTAGTACGAAGCTGCCAATTCCCACGAACAGCAGGTTAACCCAGCGCCAATCGATAACGTTTTCCACCGTATTGACCCGAATCACCAAAAGGGGAAAGGTCAAAAACATAAACCAGATGGAGACCATCAATGATTTCTTTAATTCGTTTACAAGCATGGGTGTGTCTATCTCATGTCAACAATCAGTCTTTGGGTAAGTGCAGGCCGCGGTCAACGAACGCTCCCGCCAATGGTAGATGCCTCGATGGCCTTATGATATCCACGGCCGGTACCAAAACCGTTACACCTTTTCCGCGGTGGAGCGTCCCAGAATGCCCGCCGGCCGGAAGATCAGAATCAGCACCAGGAAGATGAAGGCAAACACATCCTCGTAGTCGCTGGAGATGTAGCCGGTAAAAAATGACTCGGTCCATCCAAGCACCAGCGAACCCAGTACCGCACCGGGTATCGAGCCGATGCCGCCCAAAACCGCGGCCACAAATGCTTTGAGGCCGGCGATAAACCCAATGTAGAAATTAATCTGGCCGATGTGCGAGGCGATCAGCACGCCCCCGATGGCCGCAGTGGCCGACCCAATGATAAAGGTCATCGATATGACGTGGTTTACATCCACCCCCACCAGCAATGCCATGTCACGGTCCTGGGCCGTGGCCCGCATGGCCTTGCCGATCTTGGAAAACTTGATCAGAAAGGTCAGCAGGACCATGACAATGGTGGTAACAATCAGGATCACCAGTTCCGGCGACCCGATGATGTGGGCCACCGGCTCCATGAATGCAAAATCGGGAATCAAGCCAGGGAACGGCATGAAGTCCGATGTCTGGGCCAGAAGCACATAGTTCTGCAGGAACAAAGACATGCCAATGGCGCTGATCAAAGCGGACAACCGGGGGGCTTTGCGCAGCGGTTTGTAGGCAATCTTCTCCATGGTGAAGCCATAGGCCGACGAGTAGACCACGGCAACCGCGGCGGCAATCAGCAAAATGGCGATCTGATTCCAGCCCAGCATGGTCAACACACTGATCACGATCAAGGCGGTGAAGGCGCCGATCATATAAATTTCACCATGGGCAAAATTGATCAGCTGCACGATGCCGTAGACCATGGTGTAGCCAAGGGCAATCAGGGCATAGATGCTGCCCCGGGTGAGCCCGCCCAGGAAAAGCTCGAAAAAATATTCCATGTCAACAAACCGTCTTTGGTTATGGGGCCACCGCCGGTGGCGCAGCCACCCGGCCGGTACAGGGTGGCGCTCAGAAAAATTCAGGGGCCAGACGCTGGCTGGTCTGTCCCCTGAGGTATCGGTTCACGGCTGACCCTATTTCAGCTCGACGTAAACACCATCTTGGACTTGATACATGGAAAAGCCCACGCCGATGGCATCGCCTCGGTCATCGAAACGGATCTTGCCCAGCGGCGTTTCCACATCCTTGGTGCGCAGGGCGTTGGTCACCGCAGCGTAGTCGGTGCTGCCGGCCTGCTCGATGGCATTGAGCAGCGCCAGGGCGGCCGAGTAGGCATTCAGGAAGAATGCGCCCGGATCGGCGCCGTAAGCCTTTTTATGGGCTTCATTGGCCGCCATGGCCATGGGATTCTTGGAGACATCCATGGGACCGGTGGCATACACACCCTCAGCATATTTCTGGGCCACCTTGATGAAGGTGTCGTCCATCACGCCGTCGTCGGAAATAAAGGTGGTTTTCATTCTCTTTTTGCGCATCTGGGTCACAATTTTGGATGCTTCGGGATGATAACCGCCGAAAATCACTGCATCGGCATTGCTGCGTTTAATTTTCTGGACCACGGCGCTGTAATCCACGGCACCGGGGGTAATGCCTTCATACAGCACCACTTCAGCACGCGGGTCTTCTTCCAGAAATGCCTTGGCAAACTCGGCCAGGCCCTTGCCGTAGTCGCCCTTGTCATGCAGCACGGCAATTTTTTTGAGCTTCAAATTATCCAGGGCGAAATCAACTTCCAGTCTGGCCTGGGCATCGTCGGAGGCAATGGTGCGAAAGAAATTGGGGTAGTCGCCGCTCTGGGTCAACGCCGGGTTGGTGGCCGATGGGGACATGACCGGAATGTTGGAGTCTTTATAGATGCCCAAAGCTGCCTTGGTGGCGCCGGAGCAGATGTGGCCCAGGACGACATGCACCCCTTCAGAAACCAACTTGGTGGCCGTATTGGTGGCCACTTCAGGTTTGCACACATCATCTTCGACCAGAAGTTCTACCTTTTTGCCGAGAACACCGCCTTTGGCATTGATCTCTTTCACCACCAGTTCAGCGGCCTTGATGGTCGGGATCCCGTAGGAGGCAAGGTCTCCACTGTGAGGGCCGGCAACGCCCATTTTGATGGTATCAGCTGCCACGGCGGTTCCGGCGGCAAACATGAAAGCACAGATTACTGCAACCGTAAGAAATTTGCCCAAACGTTTTTTCATCGCGCTTCTCCTTCTCAATTGGTTTTGGTGAATAATCTCCTCTGGATAAACACGTGTGTATAGTAAAGTTGCCGATGGTCAGTCAAGCGAAAAGGATTGCGACCAACCCGTTGTCTGCCGGCACTTGTATTTGCATGCATTGCATGAAAATTCATAGGGTTCGGTATCGGTAGCATCGCTGCGGGGGTATCACCGATGAGCGTCGCGGCAATCAGTAGCGACCGCAAATGAAGCCAATTCAATAATTTAATACATCACATGAACTGTATATGCGCCAGTGCGACCGATGTCAACCGCATTCCGCCCGGGTGGCGGATGACCGGCCCGCTTTTCATCATTGGAAAGGCTGACACGATCAGCGACCACTTGCATCGGGTGCCTCTATAAATCAGGCCACGGCGACGAGAATAACAGCACCTTGGCGCGTTGACCGTCGCGATTGGTTGCGGGTGTAAGGCACCCGGCTGAAAAGCAACCCATCCATTTGTCGCTGCATCGAACTTGCCCTGAATACCAATCCCATGTATGAGAGATATGATCGGATAAATCGGCTCGTAGGGGGGAGCGGGTCCCTAAAGCGGTTGCGCTGTACCCGCATATTGGCGCTTGGCGGCTGAAATTGCTCTCTCGATTACGCCGAAGGCGATAACATCGAATGGTGATTGGAAAACGATGAACAGACACATCGGGCTGGTGGTCAAGGATGAACGCGAGGCCCAACGGCAGGCCGACCGCTTCGAGGGGTGGCTGAAAAAAAGGGGCGTCACCGTTCTCCGGCAACCAAGCGGAGAACCTGCCGGGAAACGGCCGGAGGATTTTCAAAAACCGTTGGCAAAATCGCTTTCCTGCGTGTTTGTATTGGGGGGCGATGGCACCTTTTTGAGTGCTGTTCGCTGGATCGGCGAACTGCAAATTCCCATCATCGGCGTCAAATTCGGTGAAGTCGGTTTCCTTGCAGAGACGACCGAAGACCGTCTGTGCGAGGTCGCCGAAGCCATCTTCAACGACCAGTTCACCATTTGCTCGCGGATGCGGCTGCAGATTCAAGCCTTTCGAGAAGGGGTGGAGATCACAAGGGAGAGTGCTTTTAACGATGTGGTCATCAACAAAGGTGCCCTAGCCAGGCTGGCACGAATTCGCACCCACATCGATGATCAGTTTCTTACCGACTATCGTGCCGACGGTCTGATCGTGGCCACGCCCACCGGATCCACGGCCTATTCCCTGGCCGCCGGCGGCCCCATCATCCATCCGTCGGTGCCCGGGATCCTCATCACACCCATCTGCCCTTTCACCTTGACCAATCGACCGCTGATGGTGCCTGATAACGCCCGCATAACGATCCAATTGGCCGAAGAGACCACGGATATCATGCTCACCTGCGACGGACAGGTGGGGCTGAAGATCGATGAACGGGACACCATCATCATCAGCAAAAGCCCTCATCCCGTGCATATGATTACCCTTCCCGATCAAAATTACTTCGATGTGTTAAAAGCCAAGTTGAAATGGAGTGGCAGTCGGGTTTAATGCCAGCGCCGTTGAGAAACGAAATTACCTACAGTTTTATTTTGATCCATGGCAGCGAATGCCACCGGTTTTAATCGGAACAAGATGATGCGCTGATTTGAACATCATTTCACAGTGGTGACCAGCCCTTATTGCCCGTTGAATACCACTGCCATGTATTGCCTATCCACCGGAACGGTTAAAGAAAATACCAAACACGTCCCCCTCCTGCCATCGTCAAACCGAACCTGCGTAGGTTCAAAAAGTCGCGATCTTCGGGTAATTGTAGCCTAGCCCGCATGACCATGGAAGGCACCAAAAATATTTCTCAAGTTCTGATGGTAAGATCCGATAAGTGTAGCACTAGATACCCTCTGGGCCGTACAGGCCGCACGCTGAATTACCCGCATAACCTGAACCATTGCAACAATGCACCCACGCATAGGCCAAGGAAAGCAGTTTTATGGATGGCATCTGTAGATTTAACCACACGCTGTTTTCTAAAAAAGGAGTCACCATGACAGGTCGTTTCAGCAGGCTATTCGGCTGGATGTTGGCCATGTTGTTGTCCATGCTATTTATGGAGGGCATTGCTGTGGCTGGCGGGATCATCAATAAACAAAACCAGAGTGCCGACTTCATGCGCACACTCAACCGCAATGCTGCAACGGATTACGCCGACATTGCTGTCTACAACCCGGCTGGGATCATGCAAATGGCCGACGGGCTTTACGGCAAGGTTGATGTGATGTACTTCGCCAAGGATTACGCAAACGATGTGCCCGGATTTGGATCGTTGGAGCAGGATGAACCCTCGATCATCCCAGGCGTGTTTAGCGTCTATAAAAAGAAAAAATGGGCCGGCTTTTTTGCCTTCACCATTCCAGCTGGAGGAGGGCAACTAAAATACGAAAACGGTAATGCAAGAACGGTGTCACTGGCATCGGGCGTAGCCGCCAATGCCAATGCACAGCTGGCTGCTGGCGGAGTGCCGGCCTCATTTTTCTACGATCAAATCGATCCCGGAAAAATCAAAGTGAAGCAAAGCACCGTCTACGGCTTCACACTGGGCGCCTCTTACGCCATCAATGATATGTGGTCGCTGGCCGTCGGAGCCCGCCATGCTAGAGGGGTGCGAGAATTTGAGGGGGAAGCAACCATCAGTGCGACCAATCCCCTGCCGGGTCCGAGCGGCAGGCTCCTAAATGCGCCAATCACACCGCGTCTCAACCTCGAAGAGGACGCTGATGGATGGGCCGGCATTTTGGGCGTCAACTTCGCTCCGGACGACAAGCTGAACGCCGCATTGACCTTCATATCCAATACAAAAATGGACTATGAAATGGAAGTAAAGCAAGACAGCCTCGGCCTTGCGCCGACATTGGGATATGCTCAAGGATCCAAACGCCGTATCGACATCCCTGGTCTGTTGGGTTTCGGTATCTCCTACCGCTTCCGCCCAGAGGTTAAAGTCGATCTTAATTACACTTACTTTTTAGAGAAAGACGCCAATATCGACACCTATGACGACGAAGGCAACAGCTGGGATTTGGGGATTTCAGCGGAGTACATCATCAATCCCAAATGGAAGGCTAACCTCGGGTATCTGATGACCGACATCAAGGTCGCCGACGATCAGCAGATCAATGAACCGGAAGAGCCCAAGCTCGACGCCCAAGCGGTGGCGGGAGGTGTTGTATGGAGCGTAACTCCGTCCATGGCCATCACCTTGGGCGGCGCCTATGTCATGTACGACAAGGTCACCGATAGCCAAGGAATAGGATACGAAAAAACCATCTGGAACGGATCGGTTGGTGTGCAGTATCGCTTTTTCTAAAATTGAACAGTAGTCAGCCAAAAGGAACCCACCAGCCCGAAGGCGACCCCCACCTTTTTTTTGGTGTTCAGAACAATTTGATTCAAGCTACCCGCTGCACGGCTGGTCGTTGACTCCCTCGCGAACCCCGGCGCCCCGATGAGCAAGATCTTTGCTTGGCTTCGACAAGCGACGGCACATGCGCTCTCTGTTGTGGGTCTCACGGCCAATCACCCCCGAAATGTTTCTTTCATTAAAAACGTACAGCCCAGCGCCACCATTGCTGATATCAGCAGGATCATCAGCATGCTGGTGTAGCCCGCCGACGCATAGGCGCCGGATGGCGCCCTGGGATAGGCGTCCAATACCTTGCCCAGAAAGGGCATGAAAACAGCGCCGCCCAGAAAGGGAAACAGATTCACCGTACCGACAGAGGTGCCGGCGATCTCCACCGGGAACAACTCCTTGGTTGCCGTAAAACCGATCACGACGATGGACGAGGCGCACACGGAAAATACAAAAAAGACCGCATAAAGCATCGGAACCGACAGGCTGGTGGGGAACCAATAGAGCACTGCCAGCACCAGGGTCAACATTGACGTGCAGCCGATAAACGGTTTTTTTCGGCTCTTGAGCACACGGTCGGAGAGAAAGCCCAAAAACGGGCTGCCGACGATCATGCCCCAGGCGATCATGCTCAGCACCGCACCGGCCGCTTCCCGTGAAAGCCCGTGGACATGCATCAGATAGGGCCCGCCCCACAGCCCACCGAATCCGAAAAAGATGCCGCAATCGAAAAAGAACCATATCGCCAGCGGCCAGAAGTGCCAGGTGCCGACCACCTGCCGCATCCCGGCCAGCAAGGGGATGGGTTGCACCGCTGCGGCTGCTCCTTCGGATCCGGCTGCCAGTTCGGCAATGGTCGGCCATCCCTTGTCCTGGGGCCGGTCGCGAATGATCAGCCACACCAATACTACGATGACGAAGGTGCATCCGCCGATCAACTCGAAGGAGAGCCGCCAGCCAAAGGATTCAGTCATCAGGGCCAGTAACCAGGTGGCAGCCATGACGCCGGCGCCGCCCACGGCGTTGAGAATGCCAGCCATGGAGGCGAATTCGTCGGGATAGTACCACTGGGAGAGGATTTTCATGGTGGGGATGAAAACCATAGAGACGCCAAAGCCCACCAGAATGCGGCCTGCAAAGGCGGTTTCGATGTTGGGTGCCAGTCCGAAGAGGATGCTGCCGACCGAGGCGGCCACCAGGAAAAAGGTGACCGTGCGCCGCGGCCCCACGGAGTCCGAGAGCAGGCCGGCTGGTAACTGCATGGCTGCATAGCAGTAAAAATAGATCGACCCCAACAGACCCAGGATACCGGCCGAGGTGTTGAAATCCTTGATCAGGCTGTCAGCGACCACCGAAAGGGAGAGCCGGTGGAAGTAGACAAAAAAATAGGCCAGGGCCAGGATGGAAAAGATCAGCCAGCGAAAGCGAAACAACGGGTGTGAGGATCTGTCGATCATGTCTGCGCTCCTTTGCGCGTCGGGCATCTTAGGAACGGGCAATTCGAACTTTGCATAATTTGGATGGTGTTGAATTGACGTGACGAGCATGGCCATCATGCCACAAGAAGAAATGCTTGAAAAGGCCAACCCTGCCAGGGACCCGCTTCTTATTTTCATTTGTAAGTCGGTTTTTTCGGTATTATAGTTGACACCAGCCTGGTTGACCCGAGTCAATCGCCCATCCGTGCGCAGATGGTTTCAGCCGGTGCAGGACGCAGCGCCCCGGTTGGATGGCGCCGGCCAAGCCACATTGATATAGGATGCGCATCGTGCCCCGGAACGAAAAAACAACCTGCAAGCTGACCGCGGTGGATGCCGCCCAGGCAGCGCAGCCTGAAGGCAGCCAATGGGTGGCGCAACAACCAGCCGGCCTCGTTTTGGCGGCGGCGGCGTATATCTTCGGCGGCGGCGGCATGTTGGCCTGGATGCTATTTTTGCTTATGGGACCGTTGGCTGGCTTTGATTGGGGGCTCGGGCAACCCGCCAGCCTGCTGATTGACACCCTGCTGTGCCTGCTTTTCTTCGCCCAGCACAGCATCATGATCCGACGCCGGTTTCGTCTCTGGCTGACGCGAATTGTGCGGGCCGAATTTCATGGCGCCCTGTATGCATTTGCATCCGGTACTTGCCTGTTGGCTCTCACGCTTTTCTGGCAGCCGGCAGGCGATCCTTTATGGAGACCGGCGGATCCTGTCCGATGGGCCATGCTTCTGCTTTTCCTTACGGCCGGTGCCGGCACCTGGTGGGGAACCCGCGCCCTGGGCGCGTTCGATGCCTTGGGCGTCAGATCGGCTTTGCAAGCCATCGGCAAGCGACGACCGGAAACGATTGTCCCGCTCACCATTCGCGGCCCCTATCGCTGGGTGCGCCATCCACTCTATCTTTTCAGCCTGATCATCATCTGGTCCGGGCCGGTATTCACGCTTGACCGCTTGCTGCACAACCTGTTGTGGACCATCTGGATCGTCATCGGCGCCAGACTGGAAGAGCGCGACCTGGTTGACTGTTTCGGTGATGCCTATCGCCGGTACCAACAAATGGTACCCATGTTGCTGCCAAAAAGTCTAAAGCCGTTGATGCCGGATTCAGTAACCGATCCACAGGATCAAACGTGAATGCAGCGGTGCGTTAATGCGCTGCCTTAATCAAGCGCCAATCACAACCTTCAAGCACCAACGCCTGAAGCGGACATGCGGCTGATCAGGGTCTTGAAATGGTGATGGTTGATCTTTGTGCATCGGGTTTGGTGATTTTTGTTGAGCATTGGGCCATTCTGCCCTATGACGTCCACACAATCGTCCAACGACGCCCACTAGCAAAGGTCCCCGATGTCTCGTTTCAACACCCATCAACAGGTTCGGCTCGATGCCGCCATCGCCGGACCGTTGTTCATGTTGGCCGCAGCACTGCTGTTTACCGTACTGAGTCTACTGATCAAGCTGATGGGTCCCCAATACACCATCTGGCACATCGGGTTCTACCGATTCTTCGGTGGGGTGGTCTTCCTGGTGCTGGTCTTCGGCAGGTACGGCAATCCCTACCGGGGCCACAACACCCGCCTGCTGATCATCCGGGGGTTGACCGGTTCGGCGGCATTTATCTCGGTGATCACAGCCATTCGTCTGCTGCCGGTCTCCACTGCCCTGGTGATCTTCTATGCCTTCCCGGCCTTCTCGGCAGTTTTCTCCTACCTGATTTACGGTGACCGCATCTCAAAGGCAGAAGTCGCCTGTATCGCCATGGTCATCGTGGGAATCGGGGTGTTATTCGATTTTAAACTGCAGGGCGACTTCTTCGGCCAAATCATGGCCCTCACCGGCGCCGCCTTCGCCGGACTCACGGTAACCCTAATCAAAACCCTGCGCGAAAAAAACGGACCGGTGATCATCTACCTCTACTTTTGCACCATGGGGTCGCTAATCACCCTGCCGGCCTTTGCCATGGCCCCATTGCTGCCCGTCTCGGCGATGGATTGGACCATGGCAATGGGAATCGTTTTTGCATCGGTAATCGCACAATTATGCATGAACCAGGGCTTTTTCTACTGCCGGGGATGGGAAGGGGGGGTATTCATGTCCAGTGAAGTGGTCTTTACCGCCATCGTGGGCATCACCTTTTTGGGGGACCCGGCCACCTGGCGGTTTTGGACCGGCGGGCTGCTGGTCTTTGCCAGCGGCGTCACCCTGAACCGTTTCAAAGCCAATCATGCAAAACTCGAAAAACGCGGGTAGGTTATCCATTCATTACCCTTAGGTGGTCTCTCACTTCTTTCATCTTTTCAGCAACAAGTGTATGATGGCAAGCAACAATGATTATCAACCCAACAATCGTGCTCCAAAGGCTGATTATGCAACGCATCGTTATGGCAGCGCTCTTCACCATCCTGCTTCCGCCCATAACCGTCTACGCACTCTCATTGGAAGGCCGTCTCATCCAGGGCGGCATGGCCATCGGCAAGGTGGACCCCGCCGTTCGCGTCTATTTCAAGGACAAACCCGTGCGGGTCTCACCGGAAGGATTTTTCGTCATCGGCTTCTCCCGGGATGCTGCGCTGCAGGGGGAGATCGCGCTTCACCAACCCGCCGGCGGCGTCGAAAAACACCCATTCACCATCCAAAAGCGCCGCTATAAGATTCAGCGCATTGACGGATTGCCGCCACGCAAGGTCAGCCCGTCGGCCGAGGATCTTGAGCGCATCGGCAAAGAGATTGCGCTGGTGAGAAAGGTCCGAAAAACTGACGATCCGCGAATTGATTTCAGGCAACCCTTCATCTGGCCGGTCACCGGCAGGATCAGCGGTGTATACGGCAGCCAGCGCATATTGAACGGCAAACCCAGAAGGCCCCACTTTGGCGTGGACATCGCCGCTCCGACCGGCACACCGGTGAAAGCACCGGCCGACGGGGTCGTCACGCTGGTCCACGATGACATGTTCTACTCCGGTGGCACCCTGATCGTGGATCACGGCCACGGCATATCCACGACCTACTTGCATCTGCACAAAATTCTGGTCAAATCGGGCCAGCGCATCAAACAGGGCGACATCATCGCCCAGGTGGGCGCCACCGGCCGGGTTACCGGCCCCCATCTGCACTGGGGCATGAACTGGTTTGGCACCCGCCTGGATCCGGCGCTGCTGGTCCCGCCGATGCCCAAACCACCGGCAGCCAAAAAGCCATGATCATTGATTGGCGACCAACCCGAAGGCAGGCCCGCAGACCTTACATTGGGTGCCCGTTGAATGTCAGGCGAAGCAGACAGGGGTTAACGAGCCTGCGAAAAGGCCAGACGGATGCCAAGGCCGATGAACAGGGCACCGGTGCATTTTTTGAGGACGCTCCCGCTCGAGGCACGTTGTCGAAAACGGGCCGACAGCCACGCGGCCGCAGTGACCAGAAACAGGCACCAGATACTGCCGGTAGTAAAAAAAACCAAGCCCAAGAGAAGAAACGGCAGGAACACCGGATCGGTCTGCGGCGAAACGAACTGTGGCAGAAATGAGAGAAAAAAGAGGGCCACCTTGGGATTGAGCAAATTGGTAAGCACACCCTGTTGAAACAGTTTCCGATGGTCGAGCGACGGCTCCGGTGCCTCGGGCAGGTGAGGACCGCCGTCTCGGTTGGTGATGAATCCGATGCCGATCCAGATCAGATATCCGGCACCCGCATACTTGACGATGGCAAAGGCCAGCGAGGATGTAGCCAGGATCACCGACAATCCCAGGGCCGCCAGCAAGGTATGGACCAGCACGCCGGTCATGATCCCCAGGACCGACATCACACCGGCCCGCCTACCCTGGGAGACACTGCGCCCGATAATGTAAATGGTGTCCTGACCGGGGGTGATGTTGAGCAGGACACACGAAAAGACAAACAGGGGAAAATCGTGGATGCCTAGCAAGGGGTGGATTCCTTTTTGCGAATGGGTTGATGTCCGTCCACCAATGACCAATTGGGTTCATTTATGCATCCGCTCTATCAACTGGCAAATTTTAGCGGCAATCAACAATTGTCATACATTTTTATTATCTCACCAGTCCCTTTTCCTTCAACACTTTTTACATAACCATTGACCACTTTTCTCATTGGGATGGGATTGTGACCCGGAAAATAGGCCTCGTATTTGTCGACTGCATCCTCGACCAGCCCGGAGGATACGACATTGATGCGGATCCCTTTTTTCAATTCCAGGCAAACCGCCTTGACAAAACTGTGAATAGCGCCATTGACCATGGCGGCGCTGGTGGTGAATGCCACCGGGTGGTCGGCCAAAATCCCCGTAGTTAGCGTAAACGAGCCACCCGCATTGACATAGTTTTGGCCGAGCCTGACCAGATTGACCTGACCCATCAGCTTGCTTTTCAACCCCACATAATAGTCTTCTTCGGTCATGGTATCAAAGGCTGCCCATTTGGCTTCGCCGGCGATGCAGACAACGGCATCCACAGGGCCCAGTGAGATGAACATGGTTTCTATCGATCGGCTGTCGGTGATATCTACCGGGACATCTTTGCTGCTTCTGCCGGCAACGATGACCTCATGCTTATTTGAAAAATAGCTGCTGACCCTTTTTCCGATCGTGCCGTTGCCGCCGATAATCACAATTTTCATCATGCCTCCATTTCAATTGGGTGATGAGATGGACAACCATAAGGCAGGAAGCGGGTTTTGCAAACCGCGGGGACACCGCCATGACCATAGGATGCGACGCAGGTTCCCAAAGCATGGTGGAACACTGTGACGTCGACTGGTGGTAGACCACGGTTCTAACGACAATTGATCAGGTGAGCCTCGAAGCGCTCAAGCGCCTCGGGCAGATTCTTGCGGCCGAAACCGATCCGGAACGCATTGAATCCGGATCCATACAAGGTTCCGGGAAGCAGGAGCACACCCGCCTTTTCGACGAGATCCGCGCAGAAGGCCTCGACGGATCCTTTCTTAAGCAAGGGGAAGGCGATGGAACCTGCCTTGGGGCGATACCAGGAAAACCGGTCGGCATGCGCATTGAAAAAACGATCCAACCGCTTCAGGTTGTCTTGGATGATGCGCCGGTTGCGCGTGGCGACGGTCTCTGCGTGCCGCAAGGCCAGCGTTGCCAGAAATTCGCTCGGGGCACTGTTGCAGATGGTGGTGTAGTCCTTGAACGCTGCCAGCTCGTGGAAAAGCGATGCATTGCGCGTGGCGATCCAGCCGATGCGCAAACCGGCCAGACCGTAGGTTTTGGACATTACGCCAAGCGACACCGCCCGCTCGTTGATATCGGCCAGGGCGGGCAGGCGATCGGAGGGATCCAATTCCAGCCCGCGGTATACTTCGTCTGAAAAAATTACGAATCCATGCTGATTGGACAGATCCGACAGCTGGCAAACGAACGTCGACGTGGGCAAAAATCCGGTCGGATTGTGCGGAAAATTGATCACGAGCACCTTCGTTCGTTCCGTCAGTGTAGCCTTCAACACGTCAAGGTCCAGCTGCCACCCATGTGTTGGATCTCCCGGCCACTCGGCCACCTCGGCGCCGACACCCCGCGCGACTTCACCCAGCGATTGGTAGTAGGGCGCGTGCACGATGACGTGATCCCCTGGCTTAACGGCCACATTCATGAAATTGAAAATTGCCTCTTCGGCGCCGGCGTGCACCAAGACCTGGCTCGTTGCTACCTTTTCGTAGAGCGTGGTGATTGCTTGCCTGAGTTCGGGATCGCCGAGGGATTCAGTATAGCCGAGCCGCAGCGATCGTAGGCGATCCTCGGCGCCGGGGGTCAGGGCCAGCAGTTCTCCCAGTTCCAGGCTCTCGCAATCCGAGGCACACAACAGATACGGCGCTGAGAACTCATGCTTGGCGAAATAGCGTTCGAGTTGAAATGGGTTCAGTTGCATGTGGCATCCCTTCTTCGCAACGGCTGGATGATTTCATTTTTGTAGCGGCTGTATAGATTGTAAACATCATCTAAAAAATGATAAAGTAACTGTTCAACAATTACCTGATGCAAAAGGAAACCGTCAACCTTTCACCGCGCAGCGACTGATGTGAACGCATCGATCGGAGGAGCAAAATGGAACTGAACGGAAAAGTTATTCTCATTACCGGGGCCAACAGCGGCATCGGAAAAGCGTCCGCCGAACTGCTTTCTGAAGCAGGGATGAAGTGCCTGCTCACGGCCCGCAACAAGGACAAGCTCGATCGACTGGCACAACGGCTGCCTGGTGCGGCGGCGGTCGCCGGCGACATGATCGACCCAACCCTGCCGCAACGGCTCGTCGACACCGCCCTGGAACAGTTTGGCCGGCTCGACGCTGTGTTCAACAATGCCGGGGTGATGAACATTGGCAGCATCGAAGCGGCCGACCTGGAGGCGCTCTGCTCAATGGTCCGGCTCAACTTTGAGTCGGTGGTGCGCATGAGCTACGTGGCACTGCGGCACATGAAATCAAAGGCAAGCGGCTTTCTGATCAACACCTCGAGCCTGGCGGGGCTCAAGACCTTCCCACAGCTGGGCGTTTACAACGGAACCAAATTCGCTGTGGAAGCATTGACCGACGCCCTGAGAATGGAATTGGCCGGAAGCGGCGTGAAGGTGGCCGTTGTCGCCCCGGGCCGGACCGACACCCACCTGTTCGACCACTGGACGGAGGAACAGAAGTTTGATCCCGCCCAAGGGATGCTGGCGCCTGAAGACGTGGCCCGCTGCGTTCGCTTCATCTTGGAGCAGCCCAGCGAAGTACTGATCCCCCGGCTTCTGGTGGTGCCGGCAAAGCAACCCCGATAGCACCCTTCGTTCAGCGAGGGGTCAGTTTTAGGTGGCAGCGTTAATAGCCCGTAAAGTTATTACCAATGAGCGCATATCGATGTGTTGTATTATTTGGCTACCATCGCCCGCATCATGTCGCCAGCGTTCTCCGCGTGATCCGCGATGCCACCAATCGTTTCAGCAAGTCGGACAATATAGAAAACCGTAACTGGATCTACTTCCATACTGAACACCTTTTTCTTGATGGTGTCTTCAACCCGGTCAGCCTCACGTTCCTGGTGTCTTAACGTCCGGATAATATCTTTGATGATCACCCTCTGGCTCTCTGAGTAGTTTTGAAAATATTTTCTACCTTCAGCAACCATTTTAGTCATCTCGTCGATGGGATCGACAACCACATCGACGAACATGGCAAAGTCTTTCTGAAGCTCCTGAGGTATGGCTGATTCTGGTCGAAAAGAGAGCCAGTCCAGAGCATCTTCCACTGCATCCAGAACGGAATCCTGTTCCCTTAGAAAACGAAATAGCTGAAATTTGTCCACAGGCATGAGCGTTCCTTTGGGAATATGGCCGCGTATGCGGCGCTTCACTGCATCTGCCTTCCTCTCCATCTGGATAATATCCTGCCGCAATTCGTCAAATCGATGGCATTTGCTGGACACGTGACACTCCACAGCTTGCTGAAACACCCATGCGCAGTCCTTGACAATCTCGGCATGTTCCTGAAGGCCTTCAAATGGCGATGATACGAACATGGATAAGAAAGGTATACGCAAAACCGCCTCCTCTAATAAAAAATTCTTATAATTTGAAAAATAAGCATACTGGTCACTGCAGCGGCTGGTACCGTCAATACCCAGTAAACCATGATCTGAAAAATGACTCGAAAATCGACTGCTTCCAATCCGCGTGCAATACCGACCCCCATTACACCACCTACCGCTGCATGGGTGGTGGAGACTGGCAGACCAAGTTTTGAGGCCACCAATACAGTAGTTGCGGCAGCAAAGTCGACTGAAAAGCCACGGGTATTGGTCAGAGTAGTAATTTTGGTTCCTATGGTGGTCATCACTCTGTTGCCAGCCATACCGATTCCCAAGGCAATGCCGATCCCGCCAAATACAAGCAGGAAAGCTGGAACAGGCACCTTGGCACCCACGCTGCCAGTTTTTACAAGAAAATAGATGACGGCAAGAGGACCTATGGCATTAGCCACATCATTGGCACCCTGAGCAAGGGCGACATAACATGAAGTCCCAATCTGAATGCGTCGAAAAACGCCTTCAGCACCATTGCTCTCATCGTTGGCAACAAATTTTTTGAGAAGCAGCATCGCTATGAATCCAAGAATAAGAGCAATAACCAGGGCCAAGGTAAGGGCCACCGGCATGGAAAAGCTAAGTTTTTTACCCAAAGGGGTCTTGAACAGAAAGGAGAGCACCACCACAAAGATGGCCACACTGATGAAATAGGGAGAACTGCTAAGTGCTCTTTTAAAAGGCTCCTTCCTGGACAGAACCAGCCTGATAATCACCTTGAACATGGTAAACCCGATGACCAGGCTGAAAATCGGTGAAATCACCCAGCTCAAGACCACCGCTCCTAACTTGCCCCAATTTACCACATCGAATCCGCCGGCCATTATACCGAACCCAATCATGGCCCCAACTATGGAGTGGGTCGTAGACACCGGCAGAGACCGCCAGGTGGCAAAGCTGACCCATAAGGCGGCTGCCAGTAGCGCTGCTAACGCTCCAGTCAGCGCTAGGTGCGGATCTGCCATTACCTCAGTTGAAATAATGCCTTTTCGAATGGTGTTGGTTACGTGGGATCCTATGAACGTCGCCCCCACGATATTCAATATACCAGCTATGAATATCGCCTGACGTATAGTGATGGCTTTGGCACCCACAGCTGACGCCATGGAATTGGCAACATCATTGGCACCAATATTCCAAGCCATGTAAAAACCAAAGGAGAATCCGAGCAGGAGGATTATCGTTTCAGCAGGCATCTATTTGTTTTTTATATAAATAATTAATTAGCGATTTCAATGCTAATCAAAATCTAACACAATCCTAACAATTGAGGCGGTGATTAACATTTGGCATGCAAACAGTCAATGCCTTTTGAGAGCCTATTCAGCGCTCAAGTTTTGAAAATTATTTATAAAAAATCCGAATTGGGTCGGTGTGTGATGAATTGCTTGTGGTTGGCGCGTAGGGCTTTAATACAAACACGGGGGTGGGATTGATGGCGAACCAACCAGCAAATCCAGAATGCTGCTTTCGGAGCCGCCATGATTCGTTTCATTGTCTGTCTCTTTTTGCATGATCCTCTGCATACATTAACACACCAATGATAGGTTGATATTACTCGAATTTAGCCTTCCACTCTCTTATTTTATGTGCAGGCCATTCGACACAAAAGGCCGGCTTGCCTTTCATTACCATTTGCATGCAAGCGTCGCCACATTCAGGATTACAGTGGATAATTTCGGTCTCTTGGTCCTTTTTGACCTTCTGCGGCCACAACGGATCTGCCCAAAGCACGCGCGCAAGGCCGATCAGATCTGTCTTCCCTTCTGCAATGGCCTTTTCCGCAAACGAACCAGTTGCTAATCTCCCGGCGGCAATGACCGGTACAGTCACCTCTGAGCGGATCGCCGAAGCGAGACTGAGCATGTACCCTTCTTTTTTGGATTGTTCCAAAACTTCAGGGAGCGTAAATGACTCGTAGGTGCCGCCCATTACGGAAATGTATGCAATGTCGTGCTTGGCCAGGCTTTTGGCGAAATGGCGAGATTCATCCAATTTCAGTCCGTCAGGAAGCCATTCATCGGCAAGAAACCGATAGCCGACAGGATAATCACCCACTGCCTCCTTGACCAGCGTCAACGTTTCCATGGCAAACCGCTCACGGTTCTCCAAGCCCCCACCGTAATTGTCATTGCGTTTATTCGTTCTCGGTGAAAGAAATTGTGCCAATAGATAACCGGTGCCGCCATGCAGTTCAACCATATCGAAGCCAGCTGCTTTTGCTATTGTGGCTGCTTTTGCATATTGCCTGCTAACACGTTCGATTCCCGCTTTGTCCAGTGCCTTTGGAACACGGCCAAAAGTATCAACTTCAGATGGCGCAAGCGGTTCTTGCGTCGCGAAAGCGAAACGACCTGCGTGGTTGATTTGCAGGCATGCCAGCGCACCCTCCTTTTTAATGACATCGGCCAATCGTTTTAGCCCATCCAGATAGTCATCGTTGTCGGCGCGAAGCGTTCTGGTAGAGCCACTGCCATGAGGAAAGTCGACTGTTGAATTTTCGACTACAATCATCGCCGCCCCGCTTTCTGCCATGAGTTGATAATGCTCCAGCAGCATCCTGCTGACCGTGCCGCCTTCGCCGGCGTAGCCCAAATATAGCGGTGCCATGGTGAGACGATTTTTTAAAGTTAATGCCTGAATATCAATTTTTGAAAAAAGATGCGTAAACATCGAACACCATCCCTTCAGCGCCATTACTGTTTGGAGAAAACACGGGTTTCAAACGCCAAATGTTTTTTAAGAAATGCGGGTATCGATTACAACGAAACCCATTCGATAAAAATAATGAGAGTTCTGGGCCTTCTCAAAATCGACCATGGGGATATCTTCACGAACCTGCCGAAACCTTACGTGTTCACGGGGTCGAAATGGCCAATTCGCTGCAACTGCCGGCACACAAGCGCTCACAGGGCGGAGCCGGGCGCGCAGATGGTTTGGTCAACCGTCACGTGCCCGGCAACAAAGCAGATGCGGTGCCCTGTGAACGCATGCCCGAAGCCAGCTGTGCGGGATGTTCGGCTAATCACCGAGGGTCAACCGCAGGGTGGTGCCGCTTTTCACGAATTGCGGTCCTTTTCAGACGCCCATTCAACGACAGCTTGCTGGATAGCCAAGTAGTGTGTCGTCTCGTTTTTTTCGTTGTGGATAGGAGCGATTTTCCATTGCATCATAAATTCAGATCCATCCTTGCGGTAGTTGATTGCGCGCCCATGAAAGACCCTGCCATGGGAAATGTCCATTTTTAGCCGATCAATGACCTCTTGGTCGGTTTTGGGTCCTTGTAAGATCGACGGCGATTTTCCGATGACTTCTTCAGGTTCGTAGCCGGTCATCAGGGTAAATGCCGGGTTGGCATAGACAATTGGATAACCTGGCCCCGCTTCCGTTATGAGGATCGAGTTGTAGGACTCTTCCATGGAAGCTTCCAGCAGTCGCTTCATAATGTATCGATAGTTTTCGTCTCTTTCGAAAATGTCAAAGATATCTTTCCCATCTTGCATTGCATTACCTCCGTGGTCGCTGTGGTCGAAGAACGGTTGAAATTATGATTGGCTTCGTGGGGCGAGACTCCCTCTGCAATGTTATTATATCTACCACTTTAAAATCCGCGCAACAACCTATAAACAGAAGGTGCGAACCGCAAAGGTAAAAATAATCGGCTTTCATGTTCTTTCGTGTTATAGATAACTGAAAAGATCATTTATTGGCACACGTTTCAATGCTAACGTGCGATGGGAAAAAAATCATGCAAAGGAGACAGCCCAATGAATACGGAAAAAAAAGATGATGTGTTCGTCAAAGTGAAGGACATGGCCGGAAACGAATTTGTCTGTCCGCTAGACGGGTTGAGGAGTGTCAAGAACGTCAGCGAGCAGGAACTGGAAGACTGCTTTGAGGGCGATGTGGTCGGACGGTATGCAGGTCAGATGAAAATTGTCGATTCAGAAGATTAAACTCTTGTCACAGGTTGTTTGACCCATGGTTCGTGCCCTCAATCTGAGGACGATTGAAGAACCTCACAGCGCGCTGCGAGGAATCTTCGCCCGTAAAGTGTTCTGTCTATTTTTTGACTCGCTCGCTTACCCCGCCGCCCCGATGAGCGGGATCTTTGCTTCGCTTCGACCAGCGACGGCGAATGCGCTCGCTGTTGCGGTTCAAGCGGGCAAAGACGGAATGTTTCCAAGTCGGAAATAAGTGCCTGTGTTTTTCTTGGTTATCTTTTTGACTGTGACGGTTACCGCTGATCGCCGAAATTAAAACACGTACGTATTCTTACCAAAAGAAAAAAAGAATGATAATGGCCAATAGGTCCGATGCTATTAAGATCTGGCCGATTATCAGTAGCTTCCTTCCTTCTTTATGCACTGGATAGTCGTCAATAGTAGTATTGTGCAATCCTTCCCGCAGTCCGGTTTTAAAGAATTTTTCTTTATGTAAATATTGACCACCGCGGATCAGCGCAAGGCCGATTAAAGCCACAAAACTGATTACAATTATTGTTATGATTTTAATTAGCATTGGCTTTCGTTTTTAATTGCAATGCCGGCTATTGATTTTCTGTGGAGTTCTCGCACAGGCAAGCAGTTTCTTGGGATGACTTGAGAGATGTCAAACCATATTGATAGTTAAAGCCTATGCACTCGAAGTCAAAATACACTAACGGCTTGCCCCCCTCCCATAAACGGCGCCATGAGCCGCTGACTGTAGGAGAACAGGGTGTTGACGTATTGGTGGGCGATGAGGGAATGCAGGTCCTGGTTGGATATCAGGCTCCTGTAGTTTTCGGGCCTGTCTGACAGGGGGAAGAAGAGGTTTCCCAATCGCAACGGAAATTCTTCATGGATGAGGCCCATCATGTGCTGAGCAATGGCGGCGTTCATGTCAAAGGCTGGCCACAGGTCGTGCAACACGCCTTCCAGAGCGAAAATTGCCTTGCGAAACAGCATCAGATCGGTGGGGAACATCATCCCTTCCTTAGACAGGACCTCCAACAGCCGGAAAGCCTGTTTGACGAGCGGCAACCGCCCATGTTCCGATTCATGTAACCATCCGAGGATTAAGTCGCGCAATTGTTCGCGCGGCATGGGCGTCGTATGAGACGCTCCCTGGGTCAGTGATGTGATGGCGTTGCAAATCCCGGTCAAATCCTTTTTAAGCAACCCTTGAATCAGGCTTACGGTTTTGATCCGGTCACTACGGGCCAGATAACCGGCGAGGCTCCAGTCCACCAAGCCGATCACAGGATTCCTGGATTCAGACGTGCAAACAGCCAGGATATTGCCGGCATGCGGGTCGCCATGAAAAAGAGCAGGATCGTTGCATGAAAACAGGGGCTTCAAAACGAGCGCAGCGAAAAGCGTTTCGGCCATCTGCTTTCGCTGCGTTTCGGTTAACTTGGCGTCCGTAAGCTTATCGCCGTCCAGAAATTCCATGGCGGTCATGTTGGCGTTAGACAAGGACAGGCAACGGGGTATGCGGATAGTTGGCATATCCGCGTAAAAGTGGACGGCCGCTTCCAGATAACGCTGTTCGGCCATAAGATCGACCTCGTGGACCATCATCTCACGCAGGTCACCGAAGATTTCAAGAAATCGGAGATCCTTCAGGGGGTAGCGGGTGCGGTGGTCGTGAAAAAAGGCAGCGGTTTTTTGCAGGATAACCAGTTCCTCGTCCAATTGACGCCGTATTCCCGGTCGCAACAACTTGAATACGCCATGCTCCAAAGCCGCATCCGGAGATGACCGCCAATGAAA